>NZ_JAYRLZ010000334.1:0-4210 GCF_041904975.1 Chitinimonas sp.
CAAAAGATGGCGGGTTGCCGGCCGCGCCTGCAATTTCTCCACCAGGGCGCTGCGTACAAAGCGCACGTTGGCAAAGTACAGACTTTCATCCACCCGGATCGCCAGGATGTCCGGATCGGTCTCTACGCTATAGCGCAGCTCGTTACGATAGTGCTCGGTACCCGGCACCCGCCCCAACACGGCCAGATGCGGCTGGCTGGTGCGCCAGATGAACAGGGCCAGCGACAGGCCGACGCCCAGCGTCACCGCATCCACCACGCCGAGCAGCAATACCCCGGCGGCCGTTGCCAGATACACCGCCGCATCGCGCCGGTCATAGCGCCAGGCCAGCCGCAGCACGGATAGGTCGATCAGCTGCGATACCGCGATCACGATGGTGCAGGCCAGTACCGACAATGGCAGCTTGGCAAAGAGGCCAGTGGCAAATAGCAGGATCACCGCCATCCAGAGCGCGGCCAGTACACCGGCCAGCTGGCTGCGCGCACCGGCCAGCTCATTGGCAGCGGAGCGCCCGAAACTGCCCGATACCGGAAAGCCACCGCTGATGCCGGCCGCCATATTGGCCAGACCCAGCGCCACCAGCTCGCGATCCGGTTCCACCGTTTCGCGCCGCTTCAAGGCCAGCGCCTGTGCAATGGCATAGCTATCGATAAAGCCGACCAGCGCCACGGCCAGCACCGCCGGCGCCAAGGCACGCATAAGCTGCCAGTCAACACCGGGCCAGCTCAGCGGCGGCAAGCCTGCCGGCAGATTGCCGACCACCCGCACCGGCAAGTCCAGCAGCTGCACCGCCAGGCCAGCCAGCGCCACCACGGCGATGGGCGAGGCCTTTGCCAGCAGCTCGGCCGCAGCCGTGGACATGCCAAAACGCATCAACACCGCCTTGGCCCAGCGTTTGCCGGCATAGAGCAACGCCAGGGCCAAGCCCGACAACAGCAGGGTTGTCCGGTTGAGTTCGCCCGCATGCCGCCACAGATTGTCGACGATGCTCACCGCGCTGGCAGCATGGCTGGGAATGCCCAGCAGATGCGGCAACTGCGTCAGCACGATCAGAACCGCCGAGCCGGACACAAAGCCGCCGATCACCGATTGCGACAGGAAATTGGCGATAAAGCCGAAGCGCAGCACACCGAACACTAGCCGCAAGGCGCCGGACAATAGCGCCAGCATCGCCACCAGCGCGGCATAGCCGGGCATGGATGGTTGGCTGACCGCCGCCAGCGCGGCTGCAGTCATCAAGGAAGGCAAAGCTGCCGGGCCGACCGACAGGGTGGCACTGCTGCCCAGCACGGCATACACCAACACCGGCAGGATGCTGGCATACAGGCCGGCCTGCGCCGGCAAGCCGGCCAGCATGGCATAGGCAAGACCCTGCGGGATCAGGAACACCACCAGGGTGAAGCTGGCCAGCACATCATGCGAGGCATCGGTGCGGCGATAGTGGCGCAGCCAGGGCGGGGCAAGGCGCTCAAGCAGGCTGGGCATGGCGGTCGGGCCGTCGCTTTTTATGGAGGAAATAGTGTAACGGGTGCAAACCTTCACTCGCTTCGCTTGCCGCGCAGATGCTCGACCCGCTCAAACACGGCCATGCCAAGCAGCATGGTCGCGACGAAGATCAGAAAATCGCCACGACCGAGCGCCGCGCCGAGCAGTGCCGGCCCCGGGCAGATACCGGCCAAGCCCCAGCCGGCGCCGAACAGCAAGCTGCCAAGAATCAAACGGCGGTCAATGCTGCCTACCTTGGGCAGCTGCATCGGCAAGCCAAGCAGGCTGCGCTGGCGCCGCTTGGCCAGCCAGGCCGGCAACAGCCCTACGCCGATGGCACCCGCCATCACCAGCGCCAGGCTCGGGTCCCAGCTGCCTGCCACATCGAGAAAACCCAGCACTTTGGCCGGATTGACCATGCCGGATAGCAACAATCCGACGCCAAATAGCGTACCCAACAGGGCAGACAGCAAGATCGGCATGATCAGACTCCCCAAACGTGACGGACGAACAACACCACCAGCATGCCGCTTGCCATAAAACACAGGGTGGCGACCAGCGAGCGCAGCGACAATCTGGCCAGCCCGCACACGCCGTGCCCGCTAGTGCAGCCGCTGCCATAACGGGTGCCGATGCCGACCAAGAGACCAGCCAGTGCGAGACGCCCTGGGCTGGCTAGCAGCTCGATCGACGGCAAGTGGAAGGCGAGCTGCCACAGCCAAGGGGAAGCCAGCAGGCCGCCGACAAAGGCCAAACGCCAGCCTCGATCACTACTCCGTGGCCAGATAAGCCCGGCAACAATTCCCGACACCCCCATCACCCGGCCCAGCAGCCAGGCAAAGCCGGTGGCGGCGAGGCCGATCAATATGCCACCGGCCAAGGCCGACCAAGGCGTGAAGTGCGCGTAATCAATGTTCATGATCGCCCTCCCCGGGCGGCTCGGCCGGGCAGAACAGCTCGTGCATCACCTGCAGGAGCCGCACTGCCTGTTCGCTGGCGAGGCTGTAGTAAATGTATTTGCCGTCGCGCCGGGTGCTCACCAGCCCCTCGCCACGCAATACGCCAAGCTGCTGGCTCAGGGTGGGTTGGCGCACGCCGGTGGCAGCTTCCAGTTCGGACACACTGGCCTCGCCCGCCAAAAGCTGGCACAGCAGCAAGAGACGGTCTTCATTGGCCAGCTGCTTGAGCAGGCTGCAGGCAGCACCGGCTGACAGGCGCAAGGCGGCAAGTTGTTCGGGTGTCATGGCGTATTGAGTGATGCGGTGCAGAAACGGTGGCGAGTTGACACATTATCATTTTTTATATTATGTTTTCAAGTAAATTGAAAGGATGCACCATGCCAGCCAGCCCCCCGCAGATCGAAGCCTTCCACGACCCCGCCACATCGACCATCAGCTATCTGGTCTACGACCATGCGGGCGGCCACGCCGCCATCATCGACCCGGTGCTCGATTTCGATCCCAAATCCGGCCGCACCAGCACCACCCAGGCAATGCGGCTGCTGCAGCGCATTCAAGCGCAGCGCCTGTCCTTGCAATGGCTGCTGGAAACCCATGCCCATGCCGATCATCTATCGGCCGCCCACTGGCTCAAGCAACGGCTGGGCGGGCAGATCGCCATCGGCGCCGGCATCCGTGCCGTGCAAACGATTTTTGCGCCCATCTTCAATTTTCCCGCCAGCTTTCCCTGCACCGGCGAGCAATTCGATCATCTGTTCAGCCCCGATGAAGTGTTTGCCATCGGCGAGCTGCAAGCGCAGGCGCTATTCGTACCCGGCCACACCCCGGCCGATATGGCCTATCAGGTCGGCGACGCGGTATTTGTCGGCGACACCCTGTTCATGCCCGATGTCGGTACCGCACGTTGCGACTTTCCCGGTGGCGATGCCGCCATGCTGTATCAGTCGATCCAGAAGCTGCTGGCCCTGCCCGACGACACCCGCCTGTTCATGTGCCACGACTACCCGCCCACCGGGCGTGAAGCAGCCTGGGTCAGCACGGTGGCGGCACAGCGGCGCGACAATATCCATGTGCATCAAGGGCGAAGTGCAGCGGACTTTATCGCCTTGCGCACCGCCCGCGACCAGACCCTGGACATGCCTACCCTGCTGCTGCCGTCGGTGCAGGTCAATATCCGTGCCGGTGACTTGCCGCCAGCCGAGGACAATGGCCGGCGTTATCTGAAGATCCCGCTCGATCAGCTATGATCTTGAGCGCGCCCTGCAACAGCGGGGCGCACGCGCCGCGCCTCGACCCCGGCCCAGAACTTGGCGCCGATCAAAATAAAGCGAATCTTGTTTTCCAGCATGCGCTCCGGGCTATCGCTGCCCGGCATATCGCTTTCCTGCGGATTGATCAGATCAGCCAGGGTGGCAAACACCGTCTTGACGATCAGATCGGCCAGCACCTGGTAGTCCGGCCCGTGCAGATGGGTAAGCTTGGGGCTTTGCGCCAGATCGGCCTGCAGGTCGGTCACGAAATGCTGCTGCATCTGGCTCACCGCCAGCCGCACCGGCGCCGAGCCGCCGAACTGTTCGCGCGCCAGGAACAAGAACAGGGCACGGTGCGCCAGCACATAATCGACAAAAATTCGCACCGAGGCATTGATCGCGCCATGCTGCTCGATCTCGTTACGCCGCACCAGGCGTATCGCCTCGCGAAAGGTGGTGCCCACCTGCTCCACCAGCGCGAGGCCGAGGCTGTCCATATCGGGAAAATGCCGGTAG
>NZ_JAYRLZ010000335.1:0-4195 GCF_041904975.1 Chitinimonas sp.
GTGCAGGCAGATGTCACCCGTTTGCGCCAAGTTGTCCACAATTTGCTGAAGAATGCCCAAGAGGCGGTGGCAGGCGATATGTTCGGTCGCATCACTCTTCGCACCGAAAGACGCGGGAAAGCGGTACGATTGTCGGTAGAAGACAACGGCCCGGGTTTTGATGAGGCAATTTTGCAACGGATTTTCGAGCCTTATGCTACAACCAAGCAAAAAGGAACCGGCTTGGGGCTCGCCGTGGTGAAAAAGATCATCGATGAACATCACGGTCAGATCGTTGCCCTGAATATCGAGCCGCACGGCGCCTGTATTCGCATTGATCTGCCGATGGTCGAGCCGGTCGACCAACACACTGCATAAGTAAACGGAGAGTACGCGTGGGGAGTAACGACATCCTGATCGTCGACGACGAGATCGGCATTCGCGAGCTATTGTCGGAAATTCTGCAAGATGAAGGTTATCGGGTCGTCGTGGCCGAAAACGCCGCCCAGGCGCGCCTGTTGCGCAATCAAGGGCGCCCGGCGCTGGTGCTGCTGGATATCTGGATGCCCGATACCGATGGCGTCACCCTGCTGAAGGAATGGGGCAGCAATGGTCAGCTGACCATGCCGGTGGTGATGATGTCCGGCCACGCCACCATCGACACTGCCGTCGAAGCCACCCGCATCGGCGCATTCGATTTCCTGGAAAAACCGATCGGGCTGCAAAAGCTGCTGGCGACGGTGAAGCGCGCGCTCAAGCATGGCGAAGTGATCCCGCCCAAGGTGGTGGAAAACTCGCTGGCTACTCTGGGCAAAAGCCCTTTGATCCTGATCCTGAAAAAGCAGCTCGATCAGGCGCAGAACCTGGCCTTTCCCTTGCTGCTGACCGGCGAGCCGGGCAGTGGCTTTGTCGCCTGTGCCCGCTATCTGACGCCAGCCACCGCCCCGTTCATTGCGCCAGACAGCCAGGATGCACTGATCGAATCGGGCGCCGACCTGGTCAGCCGCGCCAGTGGCGGTACGCTGTTCCTGCGCGATATCGGCCACTACGAGCGCAAGGCGCAAGGCGCGCTCGCTGCCCTGCTGCCCAAGCTCGACAAGCACAATGCCCGCCTGATCTGCGCCACCTCGACCGGCCTGCCCGAGTTGCTCGACCGCTTTGATCCGGCGCTCTTCACCTATCTGTCGCAAATCGTCGTGCCGCTGCCATCGTTGCGTGAACATCGCGACGATATCCCTGAGCTGGCCGAGCACACCCTTGCCAGCGTGGTGGAGGCCAGCAAGACCGGCTCGCGCCGCTTTACCTCGGCCGCGCTCAATGCCCTGCGCCAGCACGACTGGCCGGGCAATCACGAGCAATTGCAGAATATCGTCAAGAGCCTGGCGCTGACCTCGGCCGATAGCGATATCGATGTGGTGCCGGTAAACCGGGTGCTGGCGCAGTTTTCGCCGCCGCGCAGCCATGCAGCGACCAGCAGCGGGCCGCAATTCAATTTCGACCAGCCGCTGCGCGAGGCGCGCGATGAATTCGAGCGTGCCTATTTCGAGCACCATATCGGTCTGGAAGGCGGCAATATGAGCCGGGTGGCCGATACGGTCGGGCTGGAGCGCACCCACTTGTACCGCAAGCTCAAGCAGCTGGGCGTGCAGGTGGTCAAGCGCCAGCGCAGCTGATGCGTTGACGCCCCGGCGAGGCTTGCGTGCTCTCGATAGTCGCCATCTCGGTCGGGGCGGCCCTCGGCGCCGTGTTGCGCTGGGGCCTGAGCCTGTGGCTCAACCCTTTGCTGCCGCGCCTGCCCTTTGGCACCCTGGCCGCCAATCTGCTCGGCGGCTACTTGATCGGCGTGGCTGTCGCCTTTTTTGCCCAGCACGGCAATCTGCCGCCCGAGTGGCGCTTGTTGGTGGTAACCGGCTTTCTGGGCGGCCTGACCACCTTTTCCACCTTTTCTGCCGAAGTGGTCGGCCTGCTTGGTCAGGGGCAGACCGGCTGGGCCTTGCTGGCCGCTGGCAGCCATCTGTTCGGCTCCTTCCTGATGACGGCGGCGGGTATCTGGACCGTGAATGGCATCTGGCGCTGAGTGCAGCGCACAAGGCCTTGTTTTGACGCGCAATCCAGCGATTCCGGCATTGAAAAATTAGCAATTGATTAGCGCTGTGGGCCGGCGTTTTGCCGGCAAATCACTCTAGAATCGCGCCCTTTCGTGATTCTGGAAGCCGCAATGGAAAAGTCTCCCGGCGTATTTTCACGCCACCCGCTCGCCATCCTGTTTGGCCTGTTCCTGATTGCCTATATCAGTGTATTTGCCATGTTCAGCCGCGAAGGGCATCCGCACAGCCAGTCCGAAGGCATCGATGCCAATGCCCTGCCATTCAGCGTTCATCTGCTGAATGTCGACTTGGCTCGCGGCACCGCCACCTTTACCCTGCAACCTGATCTTGCCTCACCGGCGCTGGCCAGCAAGGGCCGCCTGAACGAGGAAATCGCGGTAGAAGTGGATACCGGCACCCTGGTGCTGGCACACAAATTCAAAAAGCATGATTCGCCCGGGCCGTGGTCGGTCACCGTGCCGATCGATGACGGCGATGTACTGGACTATCCGTTCGACCAGCACCACGGCAGCTTTCTGGTACAGGTGAAGAGCGAAAGCCACCCGGCGGCGCAGGCCAATCTGCAGATGGACAAGATCATGCATGGCTTTGTCGCCACCGCCCACAGCGAGGCGCTGGAAGATAAAACCCAGATCGAGATGAGCTTTCAGATCAAGCGCTCACCGGCGGTGATCTTCCTGGCCCTGATGGCGATGCTCGCCCTGACCCTGATCGTGCTCAGCGCGGTGGTGGTGGCCAAGCATGTTGCCATCAATGGCCGCAAGGTCGAATTCAGCATGCTGGTGTGGATTGCCGCCTTGCTGTTCGTTATCCCATCGGTGCGCAATGGCCTGCCCGGTAGTCCGCCATTTGGCGCCCTGGTCGATATCGCCCTGTTTTTCTGGCTGCAGATTATCGGCGTAGGCGCGCTGCTGGCGGTGGTCAGCCGCTGGCGCAACAGCGCCTGATCCGTCGGGCGCTGCGGGCCTTAGAGCCTGTTCACGATCTTTTTCGCGCCGATGCGCAAAGAGCGTGAACAGGCTCTTAGCAGGCAGCGCCGCGCTGCAGGCGCTGGATATGCTGCGACTCGGGGGCAAACTCGGCCAGCAGACCTGCCAGCAGCGCTTCGGCGGCTTGTGAGTTGTCGCGGCCGAAATTGCATACATAGACATCCAGGGTGACGGCAGCGCGCTCCGGCCAGGTGTGGATGGCCAAGTGCGATTCGGCCAGCAACAATACCCCGGTGATGCCGCCAGCGCCCTGTGCGCTTGCCGGAAATCGATGCCATTGTTCGGCCACGCAGCAAAGTCCGGCACTGGCCACCGCATGTCGGCACAACGTGGCCAGCGCCGGCTGGTCGGTGAGCCAATGCGCACGGCGGCAGCCATGCAGATCGGCAGTCAGGTGCAAACCATTCATCGCTGTTTCCATTGCGGGTCGTCCAGTAGCCAGCGTGCGGCACGGCAACCCCAGTAATGCGCCTCTTCGGCAATCGAAAATCCGCTCAGATCAGCGTGTGCCAGCATGACCCGGCCCTGCGGCTCCCGCAAGGCCGACAGTTTGCCGGAGAGCAAACCCGGCACCGGCCGTGCCATGGCATGGCCCCAGCGCCAAACATCGAGCCTGCGCACCAAGGTGGCAAGCTCGGGATGCGGCACACTCAGCTCGGCCAGAATCTGCGCTGCCCAGCTTTCGCGCGGCGTTTCCAGCAGCAGCTTGCGCGCCTGTGCCGGCGTGTATTCGCTGAGCGGCCGGTAATAGGTCAGCACCGTGTCGCGCCGGCTCTGGTCGATGCGCTGATGGGTGGCCACCACATAGCCCAGGCCCGGCGTGCCATAGGTGACATTGTCCCAGGCCATGGGTCGGCGCGGCGGGCTTGCCGGCGCTGCGTCCAGGGTCAGGTTGGCGACCAGCCAGGGGGCATAGCCGAGCGCTGCCGCCGCCTCGCGCCAGCTGGCCGGCAAGGTCGGCCAGACATGGGGCAGAAAGCCCGCCGGCGCCGCCCATACCAGCCGCTTCGCCTGATAACGCACGCTGCGTCGCTCGCTTGCCAGCCAGACATCGACGCTGACTCCATCGGCAGCCTCGGCAATATGCGTCGCCATTGCCTGTCGCACCAGCTGCGGCGC
>NZ_JAYRLZ010000029.1:0-24869 GCF_041904975.1 Chitinimonas sp.
CTTTCCGCACCGCTGCTGGTCCAGCCCTGGCCACGCGACAGCGCACAATTGCTGGCCCTGGCCGACCTCGCCGATACGGTGCAGCGCGATGAGGTGCTGGCCAGCCAGCTGGATGCGCTGAGCAAGAGCGCGCTAAGCGCAGCTCAACAACAAACCAAGGTGCGCCTGTACGGCAATCACCTGTTGCGCCAGGCCGCCCAGCAGATTGCCCAGGGCGATGCGGCGGCTGCGCAGGCTGTTTTGCAGGGCGGCCTGGCGAGCCTGCCGGCCGACAGTCGGCTGCAATCAGCGCTGGCCGACGCGCTGGAAGCCGGTGGCGATATCCGCGCCGCCCTGGCCATGACCGAGGCACGCGTGCAGCGGCAACCGCAAGATGCCGACGCCCGGCTGGACCTGGCACGGCTGCTGGCCGCCGATGGCGACCGTGCCGCTGCCCGCCGGCAGGTGGAGCAAGCGCTGCAACTGGCCGGCGATGACGACCTGCCTACCCGCCTGGCGGCAGTGCGGCGCCTGGCGGCGCTGTCGGAGCGGGCACAGGCACGACAATTACTGGCGCAACTGGCGGCCGACCAGCCGGGCGATAGCCGCCTGATCTTGCAGGACGGCCGGCTCAGCCGCGCTGAAAACCGCCCGGCGCTGGCGCTGAGCCTGTTCCAGCAAGCCGCGCAGGACCCGCAGCGCCGCGCTGAGGCACAGCGTGAAATCGACACACTGCGCGCCAGCACCGCCCCTTATCTGGCCAGTGCCGTGCAAAGCCGCAGCAAGCCGGGCGATGCCGGGCTGTCGAAACTTCAACAGTGGGAAGCGCCGCTGGAACTGCGCTGGCCGCAAGGCGTGCTGGGGCGCTGGTTTGTGCAGCTGGACCCGGTGCGGCTCGACGCGGGCACCATCGTCGCCAATCAGCCCGATGCCAGCGAGCGCTTTGGCCAATCGCGGCTATTGGCACCACAGGGGCTTGAATCAAACCAACAGCAGCGTGCCCGCGGCGTGGCCATTGGCCTGGGTTGGCAAAGTGAGGCCTGGCGCTGGGATATCGGCAGCACGCCGCTGGGCTTTGCGGTGCAGGATGTGGTGGGCGGGGTGCGCTGGCGCGACGAGCTGCCCTGGGGCCAGCTGCAGCTGGCATTGAGCCGCCGCCCGCTGACTTCCAGCCTGCTGAGTTTTGCCGGTGCACGCGACCCGGTGAGCGGTGAAGTATGGGGCGGCGTGCGGCAAAACGGCCTCGATCTGCGCTGGAGCAATGACTTCGGCCGCTACAGTGCCAATGCCAGCCTCAACCTTTCGGTATTGACCGGTCGCAATCTGCCCAGCAACCCGCATGCCGAACTGCGGCTGGCGCTAGATCGCACCTTGATCGACCGCCCGAACCAGTTCTTGTCGGTCGGCGCCGCCGTCAATCTGTGGCACTACCAGCGCGACCTGAGCGCCTATACCTTCGGGCAGGGTGGCTATTACAGTCCGCAGGCCTATGCCTCGCTGTCGCTCCCCATCGAGTATGAGGGCCACGCCGGCCGCTGGGCCTGGAGCCTGCGCGGCGCACTGGGCGCCTCGGTATCGCGCAGCACCGCCTCCCCCTGGTACCCCGGCCGCCCCGAGCTGCAGGCGGCCACCGGCAACCCGCTATTCACAGAAAGCCGCGGCCACGGCATCAGCCGCAGCCTGCGCGCCGCCATCGAATACCGCGCCAGCGCCACAGTGCGCTGGGGGCTGGAAGGCGCCCTAGACCGATCTGCCTTCTATACCCCCAACTATCTGGGCCTGTATCTGCGCTACGACCTGGGCAAACCGGCTGATGCCCCGCGCTTTCCGGATAATCCTTTGACACCGTACAGTCGGTTTTGAGTTGACTACGCAATCGTGCAAGTTGCGCACTTGCTCCAAAGGGGGCGCACACGTTAACGGGGATAAAGCGCTCCTGCAATTTTGCGTCCGATAACCTGCTTGGCATTTGGCATACACGACAATGATGCTCCAGCTGACCATCACACCACCACTCGAACACCCCCACGTTCGCGGCCTGATCGCAGAACTCAGCATCGCTAATGGCGCACCAAGCAGTACGGCAACGATTCGAGCGCGCCCTTATCATGCGATGGACTGGATGCTCCCGGAGGCAGGCTCGGAATTGAAAGATGTGCGGCCTCGCGATGTTTGTCCCACCCGCGCGCAGGCTTTGTTCGCGCAAGTGTGCGAGGCACGATTACCGCTCATATCGTCAAGCCAGCCCGGCATTCACGAAACATCGTTCTGCCTGCGGGTCTTTTCCGCTGGAAGTTTTTGTGAATATAACTGGCGGCGAGTAGCGCCTTCCGAGTGGAAAGACTTGGACGATATCGTCAGTGAAATCCAGTCCATCGCCGAAGAGCAGCTAAATTCAGAGTCGCCATAAAGCACCCGAAAGCCACAATTTTTTCCCGGGCCAGCGTATACAAACACCAGGATTTTTCTGATGGAAATGCATGAATTCCATTCATTCCTCGCGCAGCGGCTGGCTTTGGCGGATGCGATTCTGATCGATCGCATCTGCATCGAGCGACAGCTAGCTTCTGCTCGTGTGCTCAAAGCCTATACATCGCGACATGAGGGTTTGCCGAAATACAGCTCCGGCGAAATGACTTTCGTCGGCACCCCGGGTAGTTGGGGGAATCCGACTTTGTCTGCTAACGACAAGGCAGTCGCGTTTATTGGCTACATCGAGAGTGCCCAAGGTTATTATCAGCACCACTGGCTCGCGCATTTTTTAGTTATTGTGCATGGCGGCCAAGAATATGCGCTTGCCACATGGAACACTCACGCCCGCAACTGGTGGCCTGCCAGCTTCCACGATCAATGCATCATTCCCGACTCGTCGCGCCCTTGGCGCGTAGGCATCCCGTTTTCGCTATTCGAGAAACATTTGCTGCAGCTTATTGATGAGCCTGCGCCCAATATCCGATAAAGCGGTAAATCTGCGGCCCATACCTGTGCCTTATTGCACATACTCCGCCCAATCCTCACCCTTGCTGTGCAGGTAATAACGGCTGCCAAACCGCTGCACCACGATATCGCCGTTATCAGCCACAAACTCGGTGGTCGGCAGGTCGGCCACATAGTCAGCCAGATGCGGTGCCGGGCTGCCATAAGGATTGCGCGCAATAAAGTTGGCCAGCAATTTGGTCATGGCCAGATAGCTGGTCGGTTTGTCCACATACAGCGGCTGACCGCTGCCTGGGCCGTTGACCAGCTTGACACCCACCGGCACCAGGCTGATGCGCGGGCCGGGAATTTCACGCAGGCCGGAGATCTGCATCTTGTCGCCGCGCAGGGCGGCGCCATGCTCGGGGATCATCACCACCGCTGCCTTGCGGCCTGATGCGGCAATCAGCTGCAGCAGGCGGTCCACATCGCCGAGCAATTTTTCCACCCGTGGCTTGTAGATTTTGACGCTGCCACCCGGTGCGCTGCCCGGATAGTGATTGCCGTCATGCAGGCTGATGGTGTTGTAGTAAAGGCCCACCCTTTGCACGGGCGAGGCGAGGCGTGCTTTCCACCATTTTTCCAGCACTGCGTAGTCATCGCGGATCGGCGTGTCGTCGAAGGCCTTCAGATACACCGGCGTATCGTTGATCGCCAGCGGCGGCACCTGCATTTCGCCACGCTGCTGCACATCGCTGATGAAGTCACCGAAATGCCCGTCGTGATTCATCGCGTACTGGGTTTGAAAGCCGACCTGTTCGAGACCGTGAAACAGAAAGCAGGGTTGGGCAATGGCGCCATACAGCCCGGTGTGCGTCCGCTGCCCGCAGCTGGCGCGCAGCAGACGGATCGCCGCCGGCCCGCTATAGCTGGCACCCGAGCTGAAATTGCGGAACACCACATCGAACTTGTTCAACAGGGGGTGATGATCAGAGCCGACAAAGGCCAGATCATCCCAGGACAGGGAGCAGACATGCAGCACGATGATGTCGAACGGCTCGCCCGCGTCGACCGGTGCAGTAAACACCACGCTACGGCCTTGCTCGGCGCTGAAAAAGCTGCTGAGGCTGCGATCGAGCTCAACGCTGCTGGCTGGCCCCTGGCTGGCTGGCGCGGCGATCTGGCTACCCGCCAGCCCCGCCGCCATTGTGGCCGGCATTGGCGCCGCAGGTGCTAGGCGCAGCTCCCACAAGGGGACAGCCAGCATGGCCAAGAGCACAAAGCTGCTGACGCGCAACCAGCGCCGCGCCAGCCACCACAGCACTAGGGCTACACCCAGGGTTTGCACCACCCGCACATTGATAAAGCGACCAGCCAGCTCCAGCATATAGGCCGGACTGAAGCCTTGCAGATAAGACGCTTGCGACAGAAGGCGCGAGGGTGGCGGAAACCAGCTGTCGTGATAGAACAGGGCCACCGCCAGCGGCAACGCCAGCATCAGCCGGGCAATCCGCAAGCTGCGCCGCTTGAGCGGGAACAGCAGCACAGCGGCAAACAGCAGATTATCGATTACATGGAAACCAATAAAACCGCCGAAATACAGAATCAGCTTGGCAATGAAATACAGGTTCCAGTAGGTCATGGCTGATCAGTTCGCTGCCTTGCGGTCCACAGGCTCGGGCAATGATGCCGACTCGGGCTGGTACGGCGCCAGAAACACAAACTCGCTATTTCGCAGCTTGCGGCGGCGCACCAGACGGCGAAGCCGGTCATGCATCCACAAGGCCAGCCAGCCGAGCACAGCACCAATCAGCGCGTAAGTCAGCAAGGCCCGCAATAGGGAGTGAAGCGCCATGACAGTCTTTCCTGGCGAAACGGAATCAGCAAAACACCTTGAACAGTGCGCCGCGCTTCCTCAAGCCGCAAAGCCCGGCAACGGCGCAGTCTGGCATAAGCCGGACCAAAACGAAAAGGGCCTCGCATGATGCGAAGCCCTTGATGTCTTTGGTTGCGGGAGCAGGACTCGAACCTGCGACCTTCGGGTTATGAGCCCGACGAGCTGCCAACTGCTCCATCCCGCGACAGAGAGGCCGGATTATGTCGATCCGGCCGCATAGTGTCAAGCACTATCGCAACAAAATCAGTCAACCCAGCTAACCAGGCCGGCATGGGCGGTAATCAGCACCACTACGCCGAAGGCGATCCGGTACCAGGCAAAGGCGATGAAGGTGTGCGTGGCAATAAAGCGCAGCAGTGCCTTCACCATCACAAAGCCGGACAGGGCGGCCGCGATAAAGCCAGCGGCAAATACGCCGGCATCATTGGCAGTCAGCGCATGTCTTACCTTCCACAGGCTATACAGCGAGGCGCTGCTGAGTACCGGCACGGCGAGGAAAAACGAAAACTCGGTAGCAGCGCGACGCGACAGGCCGAACAATAAACCGCCAATGATGGTAGAGCCGGAGCGCGACATGCCGGGAATCAGCCCGAAACACTGCGCCATTCCCACCTTGAGGGCATCGCGCCAATCCATATCATCGGCCTCAGCCACGCGCACCGCGTTCTGGCGCTTTTCCGCCCACAGAATGATCAGTCCGCCCACGATAAAGGCCAGTGCCACCGGCACCGGATGGAACAAGACCGCCTTGATGTGCTTGTGAAACAGCAGGCCCAACACCGCGATCGGCACAAAAGCCACAATCAGATTTACCAACAACTGCCGCGCCTGTTGGTCGCTTGGCAGGCGCAGCAACACATCGGCAAAGCGGCGCCGGTATTCCCACACCACCGCGAGAATTGCGCCGAGCTGGATAAAGATCTCGAATACATCGCGCTTTTCCTTGTCGGCCATAAAGCCAAGCAGGTCGCCAGCCAGAATCAGATGGCCGGTACTGGAAACCGGCAGAAACTCGGTCAGGCCCTCTACCACGCCCATGATCAAGGCTTTGGCCAGCAACAATGCATCCATTTACAGGTAACTCCGATTGAAGAGCGGCGATTGTAAACGCGAATGGCCCGGGGTTTGCGCCGAGCAGCTTTGGATGGGCACAAAGCGCTGCCTATACTGCGATGAGCCGCGTCGCCACACTCCCGAGTCAACATCATGATCAAGCGCGTTCCCTCTTCCGAGCTCAAGGTCGGTATGTATATCCATGATCTCGGGGCCGACTGGTCGCAACACCCGTTCATGCGCTCTGCCTTCCCGATCAAGGGCGAGAAGGAAATCCAGACCATTGTCGAATGCGGCATCCACGAGGTGTATATCGACACCGACCGTGGCCTCGATGTGCCCGATGCACCTACCCAGGAAGAAGTGCAAAGCGCGCTGCAAGCAGAAATGCTGGCCATCGCCCAAAACGAGCCGGCGCCGGTGATCAAGATTTCCACCACCGAGGAAATGGGGCGGGCGCGGGCGATCAAGAACCAGGCCGCCAACCTGGTGCGCAGCGTGATGCAGGATGTACGACTGGGCAAGGCAGTGTCGATGGAGGCAGTCGAGCCGGTGGTGGCCGGCATTACCGAGTCGATTCTGCGCAATTCCGGCGCCTTGATCGGGCTGATGCATATCAAGAACAAGGACGACTACACCTTCTTGCACTCGGTCAGCGTCTGTACCTTTATGGTGGCGTTTTGCCGCTCGGCCGGGCTGGACGACGAGACCACCCGCCAGGCCGGCCTGGGCGGCCTCTTGCACGACACCGGCAAGGCGCTGGTGCCCGATACCATTCTTAACAAACCCGGCCGGCTGACTGACGAAGAATTCGATGTCATCCGCAAGCACCCGCGCGACGGCTATGAAATCCTGCTGAAGACGCCAGGCGTGGGCGCCATTCCGCTCGATATCACCCTGCATCACCACGAGCGAGTTGACGGCTCCGGCTACCCGGACAAGCTGGCGGGCGAGCAGATCACCACCTTGGCCAAAATGGCAGCCATTGTCGATGTCTACGACGCCATCACCGCCGATCGCTGCTACCACAAAGGCATGTCACCGACCGATGCCCTGCGCAAGATCTTCGAGTGGAGCAAGCACCATTTCGACCCGGTGCTGGTGAAGGCCTTTATGCGTTGCATCGGTATCTATCCAGTCGGCACCTTGGTGCTGCTGGAAAGCAACCGGCTCGGGCTGGTCACCGAACACAATGCAGAAAGCCTGCTGCAGCCGAAGATCAAGGTGATCTTCGATGTCAAAAAGGGCTATATTCCGCCTTTCGAGATCGATCTTGCCCACCCCACCGGCAAGACTGGCTCGGACAAGATCGTCAGCCACGAAAACCCGGCCAAGTGGAAGATCGACACCCAGCGCTTTATCTAGCGCCGGGCGCTGCAGCCGCTGCGTTCAGCGTGCCAGCACCGGGCGCTGCGGGAATACCGACGCCAGCTTGTCTGCCGCCATGCTTGCGGCTTCGCGGCTATTGAACGGCCCGAGACGCACCCGCCATACCTTGCCGGCTGCCTGGATGCTGATCGGCATCGCCAGCGCGGCCACATCATCGCTGACATGCGCCTTGAAGGTCTCGGCCGCCGCTTGCGAACCAAATGCCCCCAGCTGCAACCAGGTTGCCTGTGCCGATGGCGCGCTTTGCACGGCCGAAGCCGGCTCTGCAGGCGGCGGTAGCGGGCCTTTCTCCGCCTCCAGCGCCAGGGCGGCCAGGGCATCGGTGGCGGCAAGTGCAGCCCCTGGCTCTAGCGTCGCCACACTCGGTGCCGGTGCGGTCAGCTCAAGCTGGCCGGGCACGAGGGCCTCGATGCGCACCCGCGCCGACCCCTTATTGTGATAGCCAAGGCGGTAGGCCGCCGCATAGCTCATATCCATCACCCGGCTTTTGTGAAACGGGCCACGGTCATTGATGCGCACCACCACCGACTTGCCATTGTCCAGATTGGTCACCTTGGCATAGCTAGGCACCGGCAGGGTCGGGTGCGCCGCAGTCAGCTTGAACATATCGTAAGGCTCGCCGCTGGCGGTGTTCTTGCCATTGAATTTACGGCCATACCAGGAGGCGATGCCTTCCTGGCTGAATGCGGCCGATGGGCTGAGCGGCTTGTAGGTCTGGCCGAATACCGCATAGGGCTTGTTGGCAAAACGGTGCAGAGGTTCGGTCTTGGGCTGCGGCTCGGGCAATGCATCCAGATCATAGGGCACCGCCATGATCGGGCCATCGTCCTGGTAATAACCGCCGATTTCCTTGGGGATCTGGCTGGGCTTGGCTGGTGGCAGGGCATTGCCTGGCGCCGGCGGCGGCGTTTGCGGGGCGGGCGGCAGCGGCTTCGCCTCAATGCGCGGCGCCTGCTGCATTGGCTGGCTGGCACAGCCGGCCAGCCATGCGCCCAGCAATACAGCCAGGCGACATGGTCGATTCAGGATCATGATTTCATCAGTTTCCGGTCGCGATGAATGGACATCAGCATACCGAAACCAATGAGGATGGAAACGGTAGCCGTTCCACCATAGCTGACCAGGGGCAAAGGCACACCCACCACCGGCAGAATACCCGCCACCATGCCCATATTGACAAAAGCATAGGTAAAGAACGACAGCGTCAGAGCCCCGGCCAGCAAACGGCCAAACAGGGTGGATGCCTGGTTGGCGATGATCATGCCGCGACCGATGATGCACAGATACAGCAGGATCAGGACCAGATTGCCCCACAGGCCGAATTCCTCACCGAATACGGCAAAGATGAAGTCGGTGGTGCGCTCGGGAATAAAGTCGAGATGGGTTTGCGTGCCGTTCTGCCAGCCCTTGCCCAGCACCCCGCCCGAGCCGATGGCAATGGTGGACTGGATGATGTGGTAACCCTTGCCCAGCGGGTCTTGCGTGGGATCAAGCAAGGTGAGGATGCGCTGGCGCTGGTAGTCATGCATATGCGACCACACCACCGGCATGGCGGCGATGCCGGCCACCAGCATGGCCAACATCACCCGCCAGGACAAACCGGCGAGGAACAAGACATAAAAGCCGGCCCCGGCAATCAATACCGCCGTCCCCAGGTCGGGCTGCTTGAGCACCAGCAGGGTTGGCATGCCGATCAAGATTGCGGCGATCAGGAAGTGATTGAAGCGCAGATTCGCCTCGTGCCGGTCGAAGTGCCAGGCCAGCAGCATCGGCACTGCCATTTTCATCAATTCGGAAGGCTGGATGCGGGCGACGCCGATATTCAACCAGCGACGTGCGCCATTGGTGATATCGCCGAACAGGGCGACACCAATCAATAGCAGCAGGCCGAACAGATAGATGGGCGGCGCCAGCGCCATCAACTGGGTCGGTTTGAGATTGGCGACCAGCCACATGATGGTCAGGGCTACCACCATGGACATCAGCTTGCCCGTTACTTTATCGAGGCTGAGATTGGATGCCGAATACACGGTGGCAAGGCTGACGCAGCTCACCAGCACCACAAACAGCAACAACCAGCCGTCAATCGGCGCGGCAATACGTTGAGCTAAACGTTTGATCCACATGATGGGTCTCGCTTACTGCGGCACGTCAGCGGTGGCCGCGCTGTCGGTAATTTCCGCATCTGGATCAATTGGCTGCTTGGCGATTTCTGCAGCAGCAGCGGTCGCAGCCGGAACGGTCGGCACCTTGCCCAGCAGGTAGTAGTCCATCACCTGGCGGGCAATCGGTGCGGCGTATTTGGCACCAAAGCCAACGTTTTCCACAATAAGGGCCAGGGCAATCTTCGGCTTTTCCACCGGGGCGAAGGCGATAAACCAGGCATTGTCGAGCAGGTGTTTGCTCAGGCGCGACGCATTGTATTTTTCGCCCTTCAAGCTGAACACCTGGGCAGTGCCAGTCTTTCCCGCCGATGTATAAGCGGCGCCATGAAAGGCGGTGGCGCCGGTGCCTTCGCGATTCACGCCGGCCATGGCGTTCTTGATCACATCGATATTGGCCTGCTTGAGCGGGATAGTGGAGATCGGCTTGGGCTCCACCACGGTGCGGTTGGTACCGGCGCTGTCCTCGATGTAGCGCACCAGGTGCGGGCGATACACCACACCATCATTGACCAGAATGGAAGTCGCCTGCGCCAGCTGCAAAGGCGTATAGGTATTGAACCCTTGGCCGATGCCGATACTGACCGTATCCCCTGCCACCCATTTGCCGGCACCGGGCTTTTTGAAGGTGGCACGTTTCCATTCCTGCGAGGGCAACACGCCGCGCTTTTCGCCGGGCAGGTCGATACCGCTCTTCTGGCCGAAACCAAACGGCGCCATGAAATTGCTGATGGCGTCGATCCCCATATCATTGGCCAGTTGGTAGTAATAGGTGTCGCAAGAGATGGCAATCGAGCGATACATGTCTACCCAGCCGTGGCCACCCTTTTTATCATCATTCCAGCGATGGTTCCCCAGCGTGAAGAAACCCGGATCATGGATGCCGTACTGCGCAGTGCGCTTGCCGCTCTCCAGCGCCGCCAGCGCCATAAACGGCTTGAAGGTGGAGCCGGGCGCATAGGTGCCCTGGATGGCCCGGTTGTTCAGCGGCCGATCCACCGAGTCGTTCAGTTCTTTCCAGCTTTGCGGGTCGATACCGTCCACAAACAGATTGGGGTCAAATCCAGGGCGCGATACCAGGGCCAGTACGCCACCGGTGGCAGGATCAATCGCCACCAATGCGCCACGGTGTTCGCCAAAAGCCTGCTCGGCGATCTGCTGCAACTTGATATCGATGGACAGCACCAGATTATTGCCAGACACCGGCGGGGTACGCTTGAGCGAGCGTATGGCGCGGCCGCCGGCATCGATCTCCACCTCCTCGTAGCCGGTCTTGCCATGCAGCACCGCCTCGTAGCTCTGCTCCAGACCAAATTTGCCCATATGGTCGGTGCCCTTGTAATTGGCTAGCAGGCCATCTTCATCGAGTTTGTTGAGGTCGGCGTCGTTGATACGGCCGATATAGCCGATCAGGTGGGAGGCCGATTCACCCATCGGGTAGTCACGGAACAGCCGCGCCTTGATTTCCACGCCAGGAAAGCGAAATGCCTGGGCGGCAAAGCGGGCGACTTCCTCGTCGCTGAGCCGGGTCTTGATCGGCAAGGATTCGAAGTCCTTGCTCTCTTCCAGCAGTTTTTTGAAGCGGCGCCGGTCCTTGGCGGTCACTTCGATGTATTTGCCCAGCTCATCGATGGTCTGCTCCAGAGGCAGGCGCAGGCGTGACGGGGTGATCTCCAGCGTATAGGCCGAGTGATTGCGTGCCAGCACGATGCCGTTACGGTCGGTGATGATGCCGCGCGGCGGCGGAATCGGCACCAGCGAGATGCGGTTGGATTCAGCCAGGGTGTGATACTTGTCATGCTGGATCACCTGCAGGTAGATAAAGCGCCCGAGCAGGATGGCAAACCCGAGCAGGACGCCGGTAATGGCCACCAGCAGGCGCAGCTGGAAGCTGTAGCGCTCGCCCTGATGGTCGCGCAAGATGGTACGGGACATAGTCTGCCTTACTGGATTTCGACCGGCTTTTCCGCCCGCTGCGGAATCTGCAGGATCTGGCTCATCAAGGGCCACAGCACCGCGCCGCTGAGCGCGCCGATAAAGAAGGTCCAGCCGGGAAACACCCGGTCGATGGCCAGACGCACCAGCACCATGATGGCCTGATTGGCCAAGAGCAGTGGCGCCACATACAGCGCCTGCTGCCACAGCGGAAACATGCCGACGCGGCGATGCCGGCTGGTAGCCAGGTAGGTGGTGAAGCAGTAGGCAAGGCTGTGCTGGCCGAACACATTGCCATCGGCGATATCAAGAATGATGCCGAGCCAGAACGCCCAGCCCACGCCGACATGGCGTGGCTGGTTGAGCGCCCAGTACAGCAACACCAGGGCGATGAAATCGGGCAGCACCGCGCGCATCAAGGGGCCCCACGGTATCAGGGCCAGGCCAAGTGCCACCACTACGGTGAACAGGACAAAGCGCAGACGAACTGGCTTGAGCAATTGGCTGGAAACCGGCATCAGTCTGCCCCTCGGCGGCTGCGCCTGCCCTTACCGGCCCTGGCACCTGCTTCCGGTTCCGGCTCTGGCGGCGCAGGCATTACGCGCTGCTCATTGAGAATCAGGAAAAAACGATGCTTGTCGAGATCGGCCGCCGGCTCGCAAGCAATGCGTGCAAAGGCAGAGCCGGCATTGCGGTCCACCCGCGCCACCTTGGCCACCGGCAGGCCGGCCGGATAGGTGCCATCAATGCCCGAGGTCACCAGCACATCATCGGCGCGGATATCGGAGTTGAGCGGCGCAAAGCGCACTTCCAGCGGATTTTCGCGGCCCAGGCCGAACAACACGGCGCGCAATCCGTTGCGCACCACTTGCACTGGCACCGGTTGGTTCTTATGCGAAATCAGGGTGACTTCGGCGCTCAAGGGCTGCACCCGGGTAATCTGGCCGACCACACCCAGCGCATCGATTACCACCTGCCCCGGCTTCACACCGGCCATATCGCCACGATCCACCACCAGCTTGGCGGCAAACGGATCGCGGTCGTTGTACAGCACCTCGGCCAGAATGCCATTGCCACGGCTGGCGGCTGGCGTGGCAGCCAGGGCCTTCAGCTGCTGGTTTTCCATCTGCAATTGCTGCATGCGCAGCAACTGGGCATTGGCCAGCAGGCGCTCGTCCTGCAGGCGGCGGTTCTCCTGCTGCAGAGCGGTCTGGGTTACGAAAAAGTCACCAACCCGATGAGCGACCGACAAGGGCTCGGTCGCCAGCCACTCGATCGGATACAAGGCATAGGAGACGGCACGGCGCACCGGCTGCAGCACCTGCCAGCGCATATCGACCAGCAGCAGGACCAAGGACAGGCTGCCGTAGATCAGCAGCAGGCTGAACGGCTTGGGGCCCTGCTTGAAAAAAGCCGGTTGGGAATTGACTTGCATGTGGGTCGCTGGTGCGACGGGAAGGAGAAAAGGGGGAAGCGGGAAGGGCGCGCAGCGTTACCCTTGTCCCCTCCCGCTTCGCCCTTCCCGGCTATCGAATCAATCGTTGGTAAAGATCGTGCCGGTCTTGTCCATCTTCTCGAGCGCCTTGCCCGAGCCGCGCACCACGCAGGTCAAAGGATCGTCGGCCACGATCACCGGCAGGCCGGTTTCTTCCATCAGCAGGCGGTCGATATCGCGCAAGAGCGCGCCGCCGCCGGTCAGCACCATGCCTTTTTCGGCAATATCGGCACCGAGCTCGGGCGGGGTCTGCTCCAAAGCCTGTTTCACTGCCGACACGATCTGGTTCAAGGGCTCGGTGAGCGCTTCGAGAATTTCGTTGGACGAAATGGTAAAGGCACGTGGAATACCTTCGGCCAGATTGCGTCCCTTCACTTCCATTTCGCGCACTTCGGCGCCGGGGAAGGCGGAACCGATGCGCTTCTTGATCTCTTCGGCAGTGGTTTCGCCGATCAGCATGCCGTAATTGCGGCGGATGTAGTTGATGATCGCCTCATCGAACTTGTCACCGCCAACACGCACGCTATTGCTGTACACCACGCCACCGAGCGAGATCACGCCCACTTCGGTGGTGCCGCCGCCGATATCCACCACCATCGAGCCGGTCGCTTCTTCTACCGGCAGGCCGGCGCCGATGGCAGCCGCCATTGGTTCTTCGATCAGCTCCACCTTGCGGGCACCAGCGCCCAGCGCCGATTCCTTGATGGCGCGGCGTTCCACCTGGGTCGAACCGCAGGGTACGCAGATGACGATGCGCGGGCTGGGGGAGAACAGGCGGCTCGGGTTCACCTTGCGGATGAACTGCTTGAGCATCTGTTCGGTAATGGTGAAGTCGGCGATCACACCATCCTTCATCGGGCGGATGGCGGTAATGCTGCCCGGCGTGCGGCCCAGCATCTTCTTCGCTTCGGCACCCACGGCCAGAATGGTTTTCTTGGCGCTGGGGCCTTCTTGCTGGATGGCAACGACCGATGGCTCGTCGAGCACGATGCCCTTGCCCGACACGAAGATCAGCGTATTGGCCGTACCAAGGTCGATGGCCAGGTCGTTGGAGAAGTAACCGCTCAGTGATCCGATCATGGTGATGCTCTATATCCTGTGTCTGTGGCGCAGCAAGCGCCTGGAGCGAAAGCGGGGAGCCGCACAATCGCGCTGGAATTTCGTGGGTACTGGTGCAGTTCCTGGCCGGTTTGTTTTTGTCCTTGGGAGTCAACGCCTTGCGTGCCTGCCGTAGCAGTCGCGCGTCACCCCAAGGCTTGGGCGCAGCAAACCCGGTATGTTACCCTAAGCGGCTTACGTTATTAAAGCTTTGAAAGGGTTTTCTCCATGTCGCTGACAGATGCCGATGTCCGCCGCATTGCCCGCCTGTCCCGCCTGCGGGTGAGCGACGCCGAAGTGGCGGTGGTGGGCGAGAAGCTCAATGGCATTTTTGGCCTGATCGAGCAGCTGCAAGCCGTTGATACCGAAGGCGTCGAGCCGATGAGCCATGCCCGTGATGTGGCGCTGCGCCTGCGCGATGATGCCGCTACCGCGCCGGATCGGCGCGAGGCCTTCCAGGCGATTGCGCCAGCGGTGGAAAACGGCCTCTACCTGGTCCCCAAGGTTATCGAATGAGCAACGCCGCGCATATCCGCGCCACCCTGGACGAAAGCCGCACCTTGCTGGAGCGTGTGCTGGCTGACGAGGCCTTTGTCGCAGCAATCGAGCAGGCCGGCACCGTGCTGACCGAGGCATTCAAGCGTGGCGGCAAGGTGATTTCCGCCGGCAATGGCGGATCGCACTGCGATGCCATGCACTTTGCCGAGGAGCTGACCGGCCGCTATCGCAACAACCGGCCGGCACTGGGCGCCATTGCCATTTCCGACCCATCCCACCTGTCCTGCGTCAGCAACGATTTTGGCTTCGAATTCGTGTTCTCGCGCTTTATCGAGGGCATGGGTCGCTCGGGCGATGTGTTTCTCGGCATTTCCACCAGCGGTAATTCGAAGAATATCGTGCATGCGGTCGAGGCCGCCCGCGCTGCCGGCATGCAGGTAATCCTGCTGCTGGGCAAGGACGGTGGCCAGCTCAAGGGCCGTGGCGACGCGGAAGTGATCGTGCCCCACTTCGGCTACGCCGACCGGATTCAGGAAATTCATATCAAAGTCATTCACATCCTGATCGACCTGGTCGAACGGGGATTGGGAATGGCGTAGGGCGGCACTGCCGCCAACCCTCTGTAGGTCGGAATTCATTCCGACAAGATGTTTAACTCAGGATTGCTGTCGGACCAAGGTCCGACCTACGGTAGACAAAAAACGTATGACGACCCACACGCTTAAACACACTGCCGAGTTGCTCGCCACCGGCAAGACCTCCGCCGTCGAGCTGGCGACAGCGTATCTGGCCAAGATCGAAGCGAGCCAGCCTACGCTGAACGCCTTTATCACCATCGATCGCGACAAGACGCTGGCGATGGCGCGCGACGCCGATGCGCTGCGTGCCGCTGGCCATGCCGGCGCCCTGACTGGCGTGCCGATGGTGCACAAGGATATCTTCTGCGCCGAGGGCTGGCGCACCACCTGCGGCTCGAAGATGCTCGACAACTTTGTGTCGCCTTACGACGCAGGCGTGGTGGAGCGCTGCAAGGCGGCCGGCCTGGTGACGCTGGGCCGCGCCAATATGGATGAATTCGCCATGGGCTCGTCCAATGAAAACAGCGCCTATGGCCCGGTGAAGAATCCGTGGGATCTGACAGCGGTGCCCGGCGGCAGCTCGGGCGGCTCGGCCGCCGTGGTGGCGGCGCGCTTGGCGCCGGTGGCTACCGCCACCGATACCGGCGGCTCGATCCGCCAGCCCGCCGGCTTTTGCGGTGTGACTGGCCTCAAACCGACTTATGGCATCGTCAGCCGCTATGGCATGGTGGCCTATGCATCCAGCCTGGATCAGGGCGGCCCGATTGCCCAGACGGCGGAGGACTGCGCGCTGATGCTGAATGTGATGGCCGGCTTCGATGAGCGCGATTCCACCAGCCTCGACGTGGCCAAGGAAGACTACAGCCGCGATCTGGCCAAGCCCTTGGCCGGCCTGCGCATTGGCCTGCCCAAGGAATACTTTGGCGCCGGCCTTGCCAGCGATGTCGCCGCCGCCATCGAAGCCGCGCTGGCCGAGTACAAAAAGCTCGGCGCCGAAGTGGTGGAAATCAGCCTGCCCCGCACCGAGCTGGCCATTCCTGCCTATTACGTGATCGCCCCGGCGGAAGCGTCGAGCAATCTGAGTCGCTTTGACGGCGTGCGCTACGGTCACCGCGCCAGCGAGTACGACGATCTGATCGATATGTACGAAAAGAGCCGTGCCGAAGGCTTCGGCTGGGAGACCAAGCGCCGCATCCTCACCGGCACCTATGTGCTAAGCCATGGCTACTACGACGCCTATTACCTGAAGGCGCAAAAGGTGCGCCGCCTGCTGGCCGAGGACTTCCAGAAGGGCTTGGCCCAGTGCGACGTGATAGCCGCCCCGGTAGCACCGACCACCGCCTGGACCATCGGCGCCAAGGGCGATGATCCGGTCGCCATGTATCTGGAAGACATCTACACCCTGGGCGTCAACCTGGCCGGCCTGCCCGGCATCGCGCACCCGGTGGGCTTTGGCAGCAATGGCCGCCCGGTGGGCATGCAGCTGATCGGCAATTATTTTGCCGAAGCCAAGCTGTGCCAGGCGGCGCACCAGTTCCAGCTGGCGACCGACTGGCACACCCGCGCACCTCAAGAGGCCTAAGCAACAATGGAATATTTTAATAGTTACATATGGCCCATCATTACAATGATAGGCGGAGTCGTTTTCTCTAAAATTGACTACGGGAAGTTTTTTACTTCCGTAAAGTCCAAGAACGAGAACGTAATAAAAAGACTTCGTTCCGACGAAATTTTCAGAGCCTCATATATCGCCGAGATATTGGGAAACGGATTCCAGCTATCTATTTTGCTGGTGACTTTCTGGTCTGCGTTTATCGCGGCATCGCTAGACAAGGACTTTATGATGCTTCTTGAAAAATCAACTGTTTTATGGTTGATGGTTCTTGCGCTACCGATCGGGATTTTCTATAACGGCTTGCTTTTAAATGTTCGCATACGAAACTTGAAAAAGGCATCGCAGATTAGCCAACAAGGAATCTAAGCATGAAATGGGAAGTTGTTATCGGGCTGGAAGTACATACCCAGCTCTCGACCCAATCGAAGATTTTCTCCGCCGCCAGCACTGCCTTTGGCTCGGCGCCGAACACCCAGACCGCCGTGGTGGATATCGCCCTGCCCGGCGCTCTGCCGGTGATGAATAAAGAGGCGGTGGAAAAAGCCATCCGCTTTGGCTTGGCTATTGGCGCCAAGATCAACCACAAGTCGGTGTTTGCCCGCAAGAATTACTTCTACCCCGACCTGCCCAAGGGCTACCAGATCAGCCAGTTCGAGCTGCCCGTGGTCGAGGGTGGCGCCATCACCATCGTGGTGGGCGACCAGGAAAAGCGTATCAACCTGACCCGTGCCCACTTGGAAGAAGACGCCGGCAAGTCGGTGCATGAAGACTTCCACGGCATGAGCGGCATCGACCTGAACCGTGCCGGCACCCCCTTGCTGGAAATCGTCTCCGAGCCGGAAATGCGTTCGGCGGCCGAGGCGGTGGCCTATGCCAAGGCGCTGCACAGCTTGGTGACCTGGATCGGCATCTGCGACGGCAATATGCAGGAAGGCTCCTTCCGCTGCGACGTGAACGTATCGGTGCGCCGCCCCGGCGAGCCGCTGGGCACTCGCCGCGAGATCAAGAACCTGAACAGCTTCAAGTTCATGGAACAGGCGATCAAGTACGAGGTGAACTGGCAGATCGAACAGATCGAGGATGGCCACAAGATCCAGCAAGCCACCATCCTGTTCGACCCGGACAGCGGCGAAACCCGCATGATGCGCAGCAAGGAAGACGCGCACGACTACCGCTACTTCCCCGACCCGGATCTGCCGCCGCTGATGATTTCCGAAGACTGGATCGAGCAGGTGAAGGCCGATATGCCCGAGCTGCCCGAGGCGATGCAGGCGCGCTTTACCGCGCAATACGGCATCTCTGCCTACGATGCCGCCACACTCACCGCCTCGAAAGCCATGTCGGGCTTCTACGAAGCCGTGGTAACGGCAGGCGCCGACCCCAAGCTGGCGGCCAACTGGATCATGGGCGATGTGTCGGCCTCGCTGAACCGCGATGAGAAGACCATCGACGACTGCCCGATCAGCACCGGGCAACTGGCCGGCCTGATCCGCCGCCTGATGGATAAAACCATCAACCAGAAGGGCGCCAAGGACCTGTTCCGCGCACTGTGGGAATCGGACAAGTCGGCCGATGCGCTGATCGATGAGCTGGGCCTGAAGCAAACCACCGACACCGGCGCCATCGAAGCGATGATCGACGAAGTGCTGGCCGCCAATGCCGGCATGGTGGCCGAGTTCAAGTCGGGCAAGGAAAAGGCGTTCAATGCGCTGGTGGGCCAGTGCATGAAGACCGCCAAGGGCAAGGCTGATCCGGCAACGGTGAACGAGATCCTGAAGCGCAAGCTGAGCAGCTGATAGCGATTTAGACATCGCCATTCGGCTCCCTCCCCCTTGATGGGGGAGGGCTGGGGAGAGGGTGACGGTGTCCGTGATCGAGCCCGCCCCCTCTCCCCAGCCCTCTCCCGCGAGGGGAGAGGGGCAGGTTGGCGCTAGTCAGCGAGTTAATATGTTGGCTGGGGCCGAGCCAGCGAAATACTGATGGAACGCACTGTATGTCCCCCTTCAAAATCGCCGTCGTCGCCGCTTTCGTACTCGCTACCGTCTACGTCCACTTCCGTGGCCGCGTCCGGCTGGGATTCTGGCGGCAGTTGACCGACCATTCCACCTTTATGGCGCCGATCAACTGCTTTATGTACCTGTTCTCCAAGGTACCGGCCAAGCCCTATCTGCCGGTTAGCGACTTCCCCGAGATGGCCGCGCTGACCGCCAACTGGCAGAAGATCCGCGAAGAAGGCGAGCGCCTGTATGCCGCCGGCGATATCAAGGCCTCGGCCCAATACGACGATCTCGGCTTCAATTCCTTCTTCAAGACCGGCTGGAAGCGTTTTTACCTGAAGTGGTATGACGAGGCCCACCCTTCGGCCGCCACGCTCTGCCCCTATACCACTGCCCTGCTCAAGGATATTCCCTCGGTCAAGGCTGCCATGTTCGCCGCCCTGCCGCCCGGCAGCCGCCTGGTGCGCCACCGCGACCCGTTTGCCGGCTCGGTGCGCTATCACCTTGGCCTATCGACGCCCAATGACAAGGGCTGTTATATCGATGTCGATGGCGAACCCTACTTCTGGCGCGACGGCGAACCGGTGATCTTCGACGAGACCTATCTGCATTACGCCGAAAACACCACCGACAAGAACCGCATCATCCTGTTCTGCGATGTAGAGCGACCGATGTGGTTTGCCCCGGCGCGCTGGATCAACCGCTTTATCAGCCGCTACCTGATCGGCGCGGCCGCCTCGCCCAACCAGGCCGGCGATCGCACCGGCGGGCTGAACCGGGTATTTCGCTATGTGCAGGCGGTGCGGCTAGCCGGCAAGCGCATCAAGGCGCGCAGCCGCTTTGCCTATTACCTGCTGAAATGGCTGCTGTTTGGCGGCGTGCTGGCGGCGTTCCTGCTGTCCTGATAGTCGCGCGCGAATTTCGCCGCAGATCGTGGCGATTGCCGACCGCGATTGTATTCACACTATCGCCGCGTGCTTAAAAATTAAGCGAAACCGCTTCGCTTCCGCCGCACTCGGCGGTAGAATGCGCACCGTTGCCGCTGGAACCCGACTCTGTTTCGTTCTCCAGCGGCTTTGCTTTCTGCGCATGGCGCAGGCAAGCGCCACCTCCCCGATCCGACAGATTCCCTTGCCATAGCAGCACCGTGGCGAGCATGCCTGTTGCCGATCGGCTTGAGCCAGCTTGCCCGCCGGACCCCTTTTCGAGTGACTATGCATATTGGCCCTTACCAGCTGCGCAACCAGTTGATCGTCGCCCCGATGGCCGGAGTGACCGATCGGCCGTTCCGCATGCTGTGCAAGCGCCTCGGGGCGGGTCACGCAGTCAGCGAGATGATCACCTCCAACGCCATGCTGTATGGCAGCGCCAAGACCCGCCGCCGCGCCAATTTCGACGGCGAGCTGGCGCCGGTGGCGGTGCAGATCGCCGGCTCCGACCCGGCGCAGATGGCCGAGGCGGCGCGCCACAATGTGGCGGCCGGTGCGCAGATCATCGATATCAATATGGGCTGCCCGGCCAAGAAGGTGTGCAATGTACTGGCCGGCTCGGCCCTGCTGCAGGATGAAGACCGGGTGGCGCGCATACTCGATGCGGTGGTCAAGGCGGTGGATGTGCCGGTGACACTGAAAACCCGGCTGGGCTTCAGGAACGGCGAGGAAAACATCCTGCGCGTGGCGAAACTGGCCGAGGACACCGGCATTGCCGCGCTAGCCCTGCATGGCCGCACCCGCGAAGACATGTATACCGGCGCCGCCCGCTACGAGCTGATTGCCGAGGTCAAGCGCAGCCTGAAAATTCCGGTGATCGCCAATGGCGATATCACCAGCCCGGAAAAAGCCCGCGATGTGCTGGCGCAAACCGGCGCCGACGCCATCATGATCGGCCGCGCTGCCCAGGGCCGGCCGTGGATTTTCCGCGAAATCGATCATTTTTTGGCCACCGGCAGCCATCTGCCGCCGCCTAAGGTCAGCGAGATCCACGCCATTCTGGTCGAGCATCTCGACGACCACTACCGGTTTCACGGCGAATACTCGGGCTGCCGCATCGCCCGCAAGCATATCGCCTGGTATACCAGCGGCCTGCGCGGCGCCAACGAATTCCGCCAGCGCATGTACCAGCAGGATTGCACCGCCACCCAGCTTGCTGCGGTAAACGACTATTTCCTGAGCTTGGCGCGGCAATCCGAACGGCTGGACTACCAGCCCGACACAGCACTAAAGGCCGCCTGAATCACGGCGACACGGGCGCCCGGCAGCAATGAAACACAGGGAGGGTTGTCGCCATCCCGCTCAGCATCGGGCCCCGGCAAGCCGGCATCGATGATGAAAGTTGAAACAACAATGCAAGTACCACTGACTCAGAGGAGAAAATAAATGGCTGGCAATGACCAGATCTGCCGCGCGGTGCGCGAATCCCTGGAACAGTACTTCCGCGATCTCGACGGAGAGGCGCCGCAGGCCATCTACGATATGGTGCTGGCCCGGGTGGAAAAGCCCATGCTGGAAATCGTGCTGGACAAGGCACAGGGCAACCAGACCCGCGCCGCCGAACTGCTGGGCATCAACCGCAATACCCTGCGCAAGAAGATGCTGGATCACGACCTGATCTAAACCTTGTGAAAGGTGAAACCTGATGTCGCTGCGCGCCGATGAATCGCGAGGCGCAGCAAGAATTCAGCGTTGCACACCTTTCACTTTTCACTTTTCACCTTTCACGGACTTCATCATGGTAAAAATCCAGCGTGCGCTGATCAGCGTTTCCGACAAAACCGGCGTCCTAGAATTCGCCCGGGCCCTTGCCGGCTTCGGTGTTGAAATCCTCTCGACCGGGGGTACCGCCAAGTTGCTCGCCGATGCTGGCCTCAAGGTGATCGAAGTGGCCGACTACACCGGCTTTCCGGAAATGCTTGATGGCCGGGTGAAGACCCTGCATCCGAAGATTCACGGCGGCATTCTGGGCCGGCGCGATCTGCCCGAGCATGTGGCCACCATGCAGGAGCATGGCATCGGCAATATCGACCTGGTGTGCGTGAACCTGTACCCGTTCGAAGCCACCATTGCCAAGCCCGGCTGCAGCTTTGCCGACGCCATTGAAAACATCGATATCGGCGGCCCGGCCATGGTGCGTTCCAGCGCCAAGAACCACGCCTTTGTTGCCATCGTCACTGACGCGGCCGACTACCCCAAACTGGTCGAAGAGATGCAGGCCAATGGCGGCAGCCTCGGCCCGGTGACGCGCCGCAACCTGGCCAAAAAGGCGTTCAGCCACACCGCCGCCTACGATGGCGCCATCAGCAATTACCTGACCGGCCTGACCGACGAGGGCGACAAGCTCGCCTACCCGCAACGCCTGAACCTGCAATTCGAAAAGGTGCAGGACATGCGCTACGGCGAAAACCCGCATCAAAGCGCCGCCTTCTACCGCGACCTTGATCCGGCCGCTGGCAGCCTGTCGGCTTACCGCCAGCTGCAAGGCAAGGAGCTGAGCTACAACAATATCGCCGACTCCGATGCCGCCTGGGAAGCCGTCAAGGCCTTCGACGAGCCGGCCTGCGTCATCGTCAAGCATGCCAACCCCTGCGGCGTGGCAGTGGCACTTGATACGCTCACCGCTTACAAGCTGGCTTTCGCCACCGATACCACCAGCGCCTTTGGCGGCATCATCGCCTTCAACCGCGAAGTGGATGCGGCGACCGTCGAGGCCGTCACCGGCCAATTCCTGGAAGTACTGATCGCCCCAAGCTTTACGACTGAGGCCAAGGCCATCATCGCCGCCAAGAAGAATGTACGCGTGCTGGAAGTACCGCTGGTGGCCGGTGCCAATCGCTTCGACCTCAAGCGCGTCGGCGGCGGCCTCTTGGTGCAGACACCGGACATCCACGCCATTACCACTGCCGACTTCAAGGTGGTGACCAAGAAGGCGCCGACCCCGCAGCAGATGAACGACCTGCTGTTTGCCTGGCGCGTCGCCCAGTTCGTCAAATCCAATGCCATCGTGTTCTGTGGCAATGGCCAGACGCTGGGCGTAGGCGCCGGCCAGATGAGCCGCGTCGATTCGACCAAGATCGCTGCCATCAAGGCGAAGAACGCCGGCCTTGAGCTCAAGGGCTCGGTGTGTGCATCGGACGCCTTCTTCCCGTTCCGTGATGGGGTGGATGTGATTGCCGAAAACGGCGTCAGCGCCATCGTGCAGCCCGGTGGTTCGATGCGCGACGAAGAAGTGATCGCCGCCGCCGACGAGCATGGCATTGCCATGGTGGTAACCGGCGTGCGTCATTTCCGGCATTGATGCATTGGCCGTTGCGCGCCGGCAGCTTGGCTGTGCCGGCGTAAGCGGCCACGCTGCCATGGCGGCGCGCCTAGCCCGCCCCTTTGCAACATCCGCCACTGCCGCCCACCCGGGCGGCAGTGGCGTTTTTGAAAGCAAATACGATGGATTTTTCTGCCCTTGAGCAGTTTCCGCTCCGCCTGCCGCATACCACCATCACGGTGAGCGAGTTATTGGCTGATTTCAAGCAGGCCGGCATCGATGCCTATGTATGCGGTGGCGCGGTACGCGATCTGGTGCAAGGGCGACCCTTCAATGATGTGGACCTGACCGTACGCTTGCCGATTGCCGAGCTCGATCAGCATCTGCAACAGCGCTTCGGGGCTGAGGCAATCTGTTTTCGCAATCATCGTTTTGGCTTGCTCAAGCTTGGCAATGACACCGAGCAGGCACTCGATGTCACCATGTTCCGCTCTGCCAGCAGCATCCTGCCCGGGCAAGCACTGGGCGAAGTCTGCTACGCATTGGGCGACAGCTTGCTCGACGACGCCCGCAATCGCGACCTGAGCATCAACTGCCTGTATTGGCAGCCGCAGGCCGGCTGCGTCGACCCCTTAGGCCACGGCGTGGATGATGTGCGGCAGCGCCGCCTGAATGTGGCAGCCGATCCGCGCAAATTCGCGGTCGACGCACGCATCAGCTTTCGGCTTTTGCTGTTTGTCGGGCGCGGCTATCAGCTGAGCGAGGCGGCCCACGGCTATCTGCACGACCATCTGGCGCGCGACCTTGCCATGTATGACGAGCCGGGCCTGCACGGCTATCTGCCCATGCTGCTGCGCGATAGCCGTGCTGCGGGCGAGGCGCTGAGCCAGCTGGCAGCAAGCTACTTGCCGCAACAGGCAGCCGCGCGGCTGGCGCGGGCCATAGCCGACCACCCCGGCCTTGCTTGAGCCATGGCGAGTGCGGTTGCTTGGTTCGGGCCCATCAGCGAAACCAGAGCGTTCTGACACGCACATCGTGCCATTCACCAGGTGCAAATGGGAAAACCTTCCATAAAAAAGCCCGGCAATGCCGGGCTTTTTTATGCGCCAGCTTATGGCTCAGTCACGAAACTTCGGCGTTTCCTTCATCACATGGGCCATGGCGGCGGCTTCCAGGTCTTTCGAGATCAGCATGGCGGCGTTCCAGGTGGCGACATAGCGCAGGCCTTCTTCCACCGAGTGATCGCGCGCATACAACAGGTTTTCCTTCAGGCCGCGCATGGTCAGCGGCGCTTTGGCGGCGATCTCGTCGGCCACTGTCATCGCTTCCATCAGTAGCGAATCGCGATCAGGCAGGCATTGCGATACCAGGCCGATGCGTAGCGCCTCCTTGCCGCCGATCTGGCGGGCGGTATAAGCCAGCTCGCGGGTGCGGCCGTCGCCTATGGTCTTGGTCAGCCTATGCAGCACGCCGACATCGGCAACGATGCCAAGGTCGATCTCCTTCAGGCAGAAATACGCATCGTTCGAGCAATAACGCAGATCACAGGCGGCGATCAGATCGAGCGCGCCGCCGACGCAAGCGCCATGCACGGCGGCGATCACCGGCTTGCGGCAACGCTCGATGGCGGTGAGGCAATCCTGCAGATCGAGAATCACATTGCGCATTTTCTCGGCCTGACGGCCCAGGCATTCATCCTGGATGCGACCCTGCAAGGCCATCAGCATCGATAGATCAATGCCGGCGCAGAAGTTGTCTCCATTGCCGGTCAGCAAACCCACCCGCGCCTGCGGCGTGCTGTCGAGCCAGCGCATCACATCGCGCAACTCATGCCACATCGCCTCATTCATGGCATTGGCGCGCTCCGGCCGGTTCAGCGCAATTTGCGCCACATGGTTTTCCAGCTTCAGAGTCAGGGTGGTGTACTTGGGCAGGCTCATGGCAATCTCAGGCAGGCAATATCGATATTTTAGACAGCGGATGGCCGGGCGTTCTCAAAAACCTTG
>NZ_JAYRLZ010000030.1:0-24655 GCF_041904975.1 Chitinimonas sp.
CAACGTCGGCGCGCAGGTCAATAACCAGATTCCCGACTGTTTGGCTCATATCCCGCCCGCAAATAAATAACCCGCCGATTGGCGGGCATGAAAAAACAAAGCCCGCCAATCGGCGGGCTGTTGCACTGCAAGTACTGGTTTATTTTGGAACGCCCGCAATTTTGCAGTCGTGTGCCTCGGTTTTCTTCCACTGCTCATATCCAGGCTGATCTTTAGCCTGAAGCATGGCTTGGGCCACTAGGCCCGCTTGCACGCACGCATCGAGGGCTTTGTTTGCCCCCAATGCAATGTCGTACTGCTTGATCGCATCATTTACGACTTTGCGTTCAACATTCTGCATTTGATTCTGCACTGCGCGCTCTTGTCCGCCGCCGAAGTACCACCAGCCAAAACCGATAATGACCAGTGGCACCAGAATGATGCCTACGTTGTATTGTTTTGGGCCTTGCTGAGCAGCTTCGTTTGCCATGCTTATCCTCCTTGGTTTGGACAAGCAGTAGGCTATCCGCTCTCCGCATCCGCGTCATCCCCCGCGTTGAGGATGCGCATGGCGGCATCCTCCATCAATAGCAAGTCGGCAAACACCGCATCCTGATCGGCGATCCCTGATCGACGCAGGAAAACATCGGCATCAGCCCAGCGCAAGCCATCCCAAATGATGGTGCCGCCCATAGGGGGGATGATCTTTTGCCAGCGATTGCGCAGGGCCAGGAAGACATTCACCGATTCCCAGTTTTCCTCGAACACGCCGAAAAACTCGATCTGCGGCTCATGCTCGATTTCTTCGCCAGCCCATAGCGCCAGATTTTCACCCAGCGTTTCGCCTTTGCCGGGGCGGCCGAGCATCCATCGGGCCAGATGCTCGGCCGCGTCGGTCAGTTTTTTGCGCGTTGCCCCGTCCGCACTTCGCCCAGCGCTGTATAGAAGGCGAGCTGCCACGCCGGGCCGAAGTGCGACTTCAGGATCAAGCGCACATTTTCGGGCGAGAATTCGATATCCGTACCGTCCTCGTTCTTGATACCCGTCCAGCCATCAAGCCAACCCTCGATCTTGGCCGCAGTCTTCTCGACTTGCTGATCGATCGATTCGCCTTCAACTGTCTCGTTGACCTGATTCAAGAGCTCGACCTGATCGGCATCCAGTTTCTTGAAAATCAAGTCGAACTGGTACTCCTTGATTGCGCCGCCTTCGACAGCGGCTTTGATCTTGGCGGGCCATTTGATGGTGGGTTTTTTGCTGAGTACGAACATGGAGGCTCCATTAAATGAGAAAGCCCGGCGCATGGCCGGGCAGGGTTGTGCGGGCTTACTTGACGGTCAGGGTGACTTCGTCGTTGCCGATGACTGGCAATACATTGATCGAGGCGTTCAACATCATGATGCCGTCGGAGGCCTTGTAGCTTGGCTTGACCAGCTGCACCTTCGGCAGACTGAGCTGCACGATATTGCCGGCCGTCTGGCCATGCTGCAGGGCGATAGCGCCAGTGGTGGCCGCCTGCATGGCTGTCCACCAATCCTTGTCGGCGATTTTCATCGCTTCGAACGAAATCTGGCCGGCCGGCGTGCGGTCGGTTAGCGCCACATATTCAGCGCCGACCAGCACGCGGTGCTTGATCGCATTGGCCATGTCGAAGGTCAGCGATTCCAGGGCCAGCGAGCTATAGCCGAGCACGGTCAGGCCAGTGGTGGCTGCTGTCGATACTGCAACCGGTTTTTGCCAGGCGCTGTAGTCCGGTGCGCCCGGCGTCACGTCGGTGACCGGCGAGAAGAGGCCGGTGAACTTGAACTTCATCACCGGTAGCTTCTTGGCGGTCAGGTCGAAGCTCACGCTGCCGCGCGATCCGGTCAGCTTATGCAGTACCTTATCGACGAAGGCATAGATGGTGATCGACTCGAATGCGCTGCTGATTGGCGCATAGATGGTATTGGTGCTGGCGGTGACTGTTTCGGAAAAGCCGCAGCCGCGCATCAACACACCCCATTTCGGGGCGGTTCCTGCAGCGCCGGATCCTGCCAGCTCGACTTCGAACTCGACCATTGCCCGGTTCGCAACCGGGATGTTTTCAAAGTTGCCGTAATACGGCCGAACGACATTGCGCGCTTCAACGTCCTGATCCAACGGTGTGACGGTCAACGACCGGATCAGCATGGCGTCGGTGCCAACCACCGGCACGGCATCGGTGCCGCTGGTGGTTTCGATCTTCGCCAAGATCACCTGCTTTTTTTCAAACAACTGTGTAGGCATTGCTGGCTCCAAGACAAAGCCCCCGACCATTGGCCAGGGGCTGTGTGGGAAAGACCAGCAGTTGCTGGCCTCTTGGGTGCCCGCCTTTCGGCAGGCCGTTACGCGATAACCCGCTTACGCAGGCCTTGAATCAGGCTTGATTCGGGTCTGGCTCAGTGCGCTGAACCAGCTGGCGCAAGCCAGAGACAGGATCGAGCAAATACGAGCCACCAAGGCCCGCATTCTGATCGTCAAAAATGGCCGCAGGTACATCCGGCTGTGTCAGAGGGTCATCAGCCTGGGCGCCATTGCTGGGCTGGTCGGTTGCGTCGGTCTTGATTTTTGCCATCGGGCATTCCTTAAATAGTGCCTTCCGGGACTTGGTAGATCACCGGGAAGCTGAGGGTGGTTGTTCGCACAGACGGTTCTTCCGGGTCGGTGCTGCTTTCGATGCGTGGCGGCAACACCTGCAAAGCGGTGCCGCCAAGCTGTGGATCGCCCGCGATGCGCGCAGCGATGCGCGCTGCGATATCGCGTGTAACAGTGCTGAGCGCATCGCCTCGCACCGCGAAGTGAATGCCGAGCTGCATTTCGTAGCGAACCATACCAAGCGGCGAGTCGCTGAGCGCCACCGAGCCCGCGTCGGCAAGCACTACCGCGGGTAGGTCGAATTCGGCTGCTGCGGTGAATTGATCGACGGCGATGCGTCCGGCCACCAGGGCGGCCAGTGCGGCATCGCCCACCAGTGCATCGCGGGCGTAGCGCAGTATGTCTTGACTCTTCATGCTCTCACCGTGACATGGAAGTCCAGAATGACACCGAAGCGGTTGGTTTCTGGATCGTGCTGTTCTGCATAACCGCCCGATACAAAGTCGCGGACATCAACGCCGCCGAAGCGTCCAGATATGCGATCAAGGGCAACCGTTACCACGTCCGCAAGTGCTTGTGCTGCGCCGTAGCTGGTTGACCAGCAGGTCAATTGAACGCGCTCCCGGCCGCGATTGCCCGCGATCAACGCTCGCTGGCTGCTGTTGCCGCTAATCACCTGATAGATGATGTACGGCGCCGCAACATTGGGCGGCGCAAGCATGGGATAAATGCGATTGCCGACGCTGGCACTGATAGTCGGCGCTGCGCTCAAAATTGCGTAGATAGCTTTGCCGGTGCTCATGGCGCGGCCTCTTTCTCGATGCCATCAGCCAGCACGCCGGCGATTGCTTCGACGGCGGCGCTGGCCCGATCATCCAGCGCCGGACGCATAAATGGCCTTGCCGGCAAACGGGCGGTGCCGTATTCAAGGAAGCGAACATAGAAGGCCGACTTTTGACCGAACTTGCGCTGATTGCTCTCGCTCAGGTCGCCCGCGACGACATTCACGACGATGACGCCAGGCTCGCCGCGTCGGAATACGACACGAATCGAACGCTGCGCGGCGCCTGAGTCTTTCGGCACCCGGGCAATCGCCGCGTTGCGGATCAGTACAGCGCCGGCACGCAGCGCGCGGCGCATCAGCTTCCGCTCAATCTTCGGGCCAAGGCCATCGAGCGCGCGCCCAAGTTCGGCCAGCCCTTGCACAGCGAGGTCAGCCATCTTTCACCCCTTCGGAACATTGCAGCAGCAGAAACATATGCCGGCCGCCCTGGTCGATCACGGCTTCGATATGCAGCTTGCGGCCCTGATACACCGCACGCATGCCGGGCAAGATGCCTTGCCGGTAGCGAATCAACACTTCCACGCTGACGGCGGATTGCTGGCCTTGTGCGGCGATCAGCTCGCGGCCATTCAGCGGCTCAACCGATGCCCAGCAGGCCAGCACGTTCGACCATGTATCGGCCAGGCCGCCGCCATACCCGTCGGATTGCGCATCGCGGCGCTGGATTTGAACGCGGCGGTTTAGTTGTCCGGTTGCGCTCATAGGATCATCCGATATGGATCGAGCAGCCCGTCAACGAAGGGCATCGGCTCCAGTTTGCCGCGCGACACGATTTCGGCTTCGCCGCGGTGCTCGTACAGGCTGCCGATGCGCAACTTCATCCACGACTTGAGCGCGGCTGGCACCTCAGCTGCAGTGCCGTACCCGGTGACAAACACCACCTCGACCGCGCCGATTTGTGGCAGGGTCGGCTGCCAAATCTTGCCGAAGCAGGGTGTTATTCGGGCCGGCTCAGATGTGAGATCGACGGTGTAGTCGGCCGGCGACATGGTTTGCCAGATGCCGCCCATATCCAAATAGCGGATCGACTGCACCGACTTTACCGGGCAGCGCTCCAGCAAGATCGCATTGGGCGGCAAACCAAATGGCCGCAACGGTACGGTGTAACTGGCTTGGCCGGGGAAGCAGTCGAGCACCAGGCGCCAAGTCTGGGTGACCAGTGCCCGGCGCGTTTCGTTCTCGGCAAACTGCCGGGCCGCAACAATGAGCGCAGAGATCAGCGTGTCGTCAGCCGTCAGATCGTCATCGATGCGCAAGTGCAGGCGTGCTTCGGCAAGGCTGATCGGCTCTTCGGTCGGCTGGGTAACAAGCTGATAGGCCATGGTTAAGCCTTCGGCGATTCGTCGCTTGCAGCGTCGGCGCCGGTATCGGCCTGCGCTTCATCCTTGGCAGCCTTCTTTTCGCCTTGCTTCTTGGCCTGGCCAGCCTGCTTATCTTCGACGTATTCGGCCAAGCCTTGGCCGACATGCCGCTCCGAGTTGTCGTCGATGTCGTATGTTTCGTTGGCCTGATACAGCACGCGGGAGATGCCGCTGCCGTCAGTGGCGCGATAGTCCAGCAAATAGCGGATTCGCTTCATGGGGTTACTCCTTCGGCGGGGTGGATGCCCCGCCTGCGTTTAGATCACCTGGGCAACGGCGGCTTGGTTGAAAGGCTCGGCCGGGGCGAAGCGTGGCACGGCGCCGAACAGATAGGCGGCGGCTTGGCTGGCAGCAGTGCCAACCGTCACCGACACGCGCACAAAGCCAAAGCCGCCATTGATATCCAGGTCTTCACCGCGAAAGTTGATGAGGGCCTGCTTGTTGTCACCAGTTGCCTTGATGATCTGGACAATGGCCTTGCCGGTTACATCCTTGGCGCCGGTGCCCACGTTGTCTTGTGCTTGCTGAATCTTGGCATCGACGGTGGCGGCAGCGCCGAGTACGCCGGTCGAGATCAGGGCCATGAACTTGGCGAAGTTTGTGGTATTGATCCAGCCGGTAGTGACGGTGCCGGTCGCTTGGCTGGCTGGATCGACGGAAGCGAGCAGCGCAAATTCTTCGCTGGTCTTGGTATTGGGCAGCATGGCAGTCCTTTCGAAATAGAAAGCCCGCTCAGGGCGGGCCAAGTTCATTGTTTATCGAGCGCCTAGCTGCACGAATGGCGACAACACTTTCGAGCCATTGGCAGGCTGGATCGGGTTGGCGATCTTGCTCTGGCCATCCAGTCGGAAAATGGTACGGAAGGCAGTCAAATCGGCATCGAAGTACAGATGCATCGACGTGGCGGTCTGGATGCCCTCGGCCTTCGTGATGGTTTGGTAGAAGCTCAGATCGACCAGGTTGATGTCACCCTGCGAGCTGAAACTCTTGGCGTGCTGGCTCACCATCACCGGGCGGCCCAACAGCATGCCGTATGGGCTGCCCTTGATGCCCTCGCTGGATGGCATATAGATTGGGTAATTGCCGAGCGTCAGCGTAAACAGAGCGGGCAGGGCGTCGTTATTGATCAGCCAGACCGCGCGGCCGAATGATCCAGGCGGCAGGCGCGCAATCATGTTCGCCAGATTGGTTGGCGACAGCGTATTAGTGGCTTGGCCGCTGTCCTTCGGTACCACGACCGCAGCATTCGATGCCAATGCACCGGCAGGAATGCCATTGCCGCCAGCGCCGAACAAGATCGCTTCGTTGGTTTTCCAGCGAATCGAATCAGCCACCTTGCCGGGCAGGTAGCTCTGCAAGGCGGCAGCATCGCCCAGCAGCTCATCGGTTACCGGCACCAAGGCCATCAGCTTCTTCAGGCGCAAGGTGTCCAGGCCAACGACCGGCTTGGTAGGCTGGGCGGTTGACGCCTCGCCCTGCCAGAACGCACGAATGCCGTTTGTACCCCATGGCGTGGTTTCATCCTTGGGAAACGACATCGAGTTGCCAGTGATTTCCACGTCGTCGGTCATTGGCAGCAACGCATCCTCGCCCAGCGACAGACGATAGATGTCTTCCGAGTAGGCCGGCGGAATCAGGAAGCCGCCATCAGCGCCGGACGATTCATTGCCAAAGGTGCCGGGCGCTGCGGCACCGATCATCAGGCGATCGTCCAACACGCGATTGCGGGACTGGCCGGCACCGGCCACGGCCTGGAAAAACTGCCCGACCGAGGCAAATCCGCGCGTCGGGTCTTGCTCGCGGTTGTCGGTGACGGTGACATTCGCACCAGAGCCGGATTGCGTTGCAACTGGCGTCGCGCTGGCTTCTTCATCGGCCAGCAACTGCTCGCGCTCGATCTTGCCGTTCAGTGCGCGGATATCAGCGGCATGGCGCTGGAATTCGGCATCTTCGTCAACCGTCAAATCACGGCCTTCCTTGTCTGCCTTGTCGGTAATGGCACGAGCGGCTGCGGTGGCGGCCTGCTTCTGAGCCAACAGTTCACGGAGTTTCTTGTTCATGGGCAAAGCTCCAAAACAAAAACCCCCGGCCGTATTGGCTCGGGGGTTTTGTGGGTAAAACCGGCTGGCGCCGGCTCTTTGGGTTCAGCCGCCGGTCAGGGCGACTCGTTACGCGATAACCGCTTGCGCGGCCGTTACAGCAAGAACAGCTCCCGCTTTGCGGCAGCCAGTCGGTTAACACCCGGCAGGGCGTCTGCCTTGGCGCTGGTTTGGGATGAGGTCGAGTCCTTGCGGATCATGGCGACCACTTCGTCAAAGGTCTTGATGCCATCGACCATTTTTTCGGCCAGGGCTTCGTCAGCGCCGAGCACGCGGCCCTGACCCATGCCGTTGCGCACCGCATCGATCGGCACGCCACGGCCCTTGGCGACCGCCTTGGTGAACATGGTGTAGTAGTCATCGACGCGGCTTTGCAGGAATGCCTTGGCGTCGTCGGTAAGCGGTTCGTAGGGATTGCCCTCAACCTTGTATTGGCCGGCCGAGATCAGCGTCACATCGACGCCGCTTTGCTCCATTGCCTTCGACCAGTCTTCATGCGCCTGCCACACGCCGATGCTTCCGACCTCGCCACCGGGCGTGACGTAGAATTCCCCGGCCGCGCAGCCAATCCAGTACGCCGCACTGGCGGCAAGGCTATTGGCAAACGCTACAACGCGCTTCGATTTGGCGGCTTGGGCGATCTCACTGGCCAGCTCGCTGACGCCATACACCGAGCCGCCGGGCGAATCGATGTCGATGATGATCGTGCCAACTGTTTCATCTTCCATGGCATCGCGGAAGGCAGCGAGGAAGGCTTGCGTGCTGGTACCGGTCGGGCCGCACACATCATCGACCATGCTCGACCGCTGAGTAATCACACCATAGAGCGGCAACACGGCAATGCTGCCGCTCGGCTTGCCTGAATTTTTGCGCGCTGCGGCCGACTTTGCCTCGGCCACGGCGGCCAGCGTCGCCTCACTGGCCCCCGCGCCGCTTCGCCAGCGCGCCAGCAGACCGGCCACGGCCGAAAGCCGTTCGGGCTGCATGGCCCATGGCGTAGCGAGAAATTGCGCGATCAGCAATTCACGTTTCATCGTCATCTGTTCCTGTAGTGGTTTCACCAACCTCGGCGGCGGACTCTTCGACCATATTCAGTGGCCGCAACGGTTCGTCCAGGCCGTCAATTGGCGGCAAGTCCTCGGCTTCACGCGCCTCGGCGCGCGTCATCCAGCCATCGAGGATGCCGTTGTGGTAGTAGGAGGCCCGCGCCCCCGCGTCACCGCGCAGTAACCGGCGGAAGTCGAACGACACTTCAATCTCGTCGCTGTCCAGCAGCAACTGGTGCTCGATGCTGGCCTCCCACCGCTCGGCCCATGGCGTCATGGTGTAAGTGGCGAAGTCGATCGATTGCTGCTCGATGTTGGAAAAGGTTGAGCGCGACAGGTCGCCGATCAGGTGAGGCGGTACCCGGAAAATCCGGGCAATCTCTTCAGTCTGGAATTTGCGGGTTTCCAGGAACTGGGCATCGTCGTTGGTGACGCCAACCTCGTGGTACTTCATGCCGTGTTCCAGCACGGCCATTCGGCCACGGTTCATGGCTGCCTGCGCGTCTTGCCAGGACTCGCGGAACATCTCGCGCGAGGTCTTATCCTTGAAAGTGCCGTTGAACTCGATCCAACCGCCAGTCGGCTTGGCGTCGTTCTGGAAGAAGCGGGCGCCGTAGCTTTGCGCCGACAAGCCCAGGCCGACAGCCTCGCGGGCAATGTCCATCGGGCTCAGCCCGACAATGCCGTCTGATGACAGGCCGCGCAGATGCCACACTTCTTCGCGCGCAAACGGTACCCATTTGCCCGTCTGGTCAGCAATCTGAAAACGATAGTCACCATTGTCCAACAGGTCGATCTTTACCCGGTCGGGGTGGCGTGGCAGCAGTTCGGTGATGCGGCCTTGCCGGTCGAACTGCATCAGGCAGTAGGCATTACCGCGCAGTGCCAGATGCCCCTGCAGCATTTCCTTGAATTCGAACGGATTCTGGTACCGGTTTGGCCGCCGCGTCAGCAACGGCCACAGCCAATGATCTTTGGCGGGTTTTTTGTTCTTGTCGCCAGTTCGATAAATATTGATCGGCAGGCAGGCAATGGTTTCGGATAGCACGCGCACCGACGCATAGACGGCACTCAGCTGCAACGCCGATTCAGGCGTCACCCTGGCGCCGCTCATTGATAGCTTACCGACCGGCGTAAAAAAGAAGTCGCCCCATGGCGACCGGTCTTCCGCTTTGCGTTTGGTGAGGAACATCAGCCGCGCTCCTTGCTCAGCAGCCATCGACCGATGACGGTGATAGTCAGCACGAGCGAGCCGCCGACGATGCAGGCAGCGGGCAGGCCTGCCAGCGACGCCACGCCGCCGAAGATCATCAGCAGGCCGGCGCCAACGCCGGTGTTGTAGGTTGATTCGCTCATACGACTGTCATCTCGTAGTCGGAGCCGATCACGACCGGGCCTTCTTCGCCCGGCATGGCCGCTCGTCCGCAGCCCATGATCGCGGCGATTGCGCCATCGATCTTGTTGTGCGGCTTTTGTTTGGTCGGCACAGGCAGCTTGCCCGTGTTTCGTTTCGCTACCAGATTGGCGACGCACCAGGCGGTGATCGGGTTGCCATCGTGGTGCATTCGATAGTCGTGGACGGCAGTAAGGAATTCATCGGTCGCTGGCCCCATGTTCGATGCGTTTTGCGTGAACTCGACCACAGTCACCCCCTCGGCGGCCACCTTCTGGCCCATCCATGTGGCATTGGCCGGGTCGAATACAACTTCTTCCGGGCCGATGCGCTGCACGTCCGCAATGATGTCGGCGAGAACCAGATCGAAATCAACCGTTGCGCCATCTGTCACTGTCAGCCAGCCTTGCTGGTGCCAGCGCTGGTAGGCCGCCGCGTTGTGCGAATCGCTTGCCATCGTTTCGTCCGGTAGGTAGTAGCGGGCGAACAGGTAGTAGTGTTTTTTGCCGCCGACTTCCTTTTCGTACACCCGCACCACGGCACAAAGGTCGGACTTGGACGCCAAGTCGATGCAGATGCGGCAGGGCAGGCCAGCCAGCTCGCTTTCGGCGAGCATCGGGTCGGTGCCGGCGTTCCAGCGCACCATGTTGATCAGCGCCTCGCGCGCCGAGCACCATAGGTTCAGGTGCTTGGTCTTGAACCGGGTCACATTTGCCGGGTTGAGCACCGCCTGGCGCTGCTGGGCCAGCAAGAAATCCGGCTCGATCGACACACCCCAGTTCGGATTGGCCTTGATGAGCGCTTCCGGCTTCGTCCAATCGTCTGCATCGTCGATGCCGTACATCAGCGCAAACAGCTCGTCGTTCTCGACCGCGCCGTCGAGCATGCGCTGGGCTTCCAGATCCTTGTCGTAGCAAGGCCCGGCGATGTTGAAGCCGGCTGTCGTGATAATCAGCGCCAGCGGCTGCTCGCGCGCACCCATGCCCGAGATCATGGTGTCGTACAGCTCGGGCGTGTCGTGCTCGTGGTATTCGTCGATGATCGCGCAGGACGGCGAAGATCCGTCGCCGGGCTTGCCGATCACCGGCTCGAACTTGCTGCCGTCCTCGGGCAACACAATCGACTTCGCCCAGAGCTCAGCCGCCAACGCCTCGATCAGTTCGGGCGTGCGTTCGAGGATTTTCCGGGCCGGGCTGAATACTTCCCAAGCCTGTTTCTCTGTGGTGGCCCCGCTATACACCTCGGCGCCGTGCTCGCCATCGAGGGCCAGCATATAGAGGCCTATAACCGCGGCCAGTATCGACTTGCCGTTTTTGCGAGGAATGCGCAGATAGGCTTCGCGGAAGCGCCGCCGGCCATCCTTCTTGCGAAGCCAGCCGAACAGCACAACCAGGGCGAACTTCTGCCACGCCTGCAGCTTGATCGTTTCGGCCTTGGCCGCCCACTTGCCTTTGACGTGCGGCAGTAGCTCGGCAAACGTGCAGACGCGCTCGCCAGCCTCGGCATCAAAGCGGAATGGGTAAGGCTTGCTCTTCTGCCGGGTCAAATCATCAAGATGGCGCTGGCAGGCGGCACGCACCCATTTGCAGGCCGGAATCTTGCCGGCTACCACTTCCCGCGCGTACCGATTCGCTGCGGCTACGTGCGGATTGGCCATGTCACTTCACTTTCTTCGCCCCCTTCAGCAGTGCGGCGAAAGCGTTGGTTTTCTGCTTGCCGCCTGGCACACCGACTTTGCTGCGATCAGATGGCGTCATGCCGAACTTGCCAAGCAGGCCTTCGAGGCGAGCGAGGCGCCCAGAAGGGAAGGCGACAGGATCAGCCCAGAATTCAGCCAGCAAGCAGGCGGCCATCTCGACGGATAGCCGGTCGGCCCGGCAGAGCACGCCATCATGCGCAGTGCCGACAATCTCGGCCCATGCATCACGCTGGGAGTCGTTCAGCCGTTCAGGCGGCTCGCCAATCGGGCCGTTCGGCTCTGGCTCGCCGGCTCTCGCCCGCCCGCGCTGCGGGTCTTTCTTGAACGCGCCCCGAGCATCGAGGACGTTGGTTGGTGTGCGCGGACGGGCCATTTTCGGATTCGGAATTTTGCGGAGATAAAAAAAAGGCTACGGAGCCGGTCGCGGAGGCTCGAAGCCATAGGGATTTGCCCCCCCTCCTTGCACGATGCAAAATGCAGGAAGAAAACTTAGCATCGGCTTGGGCAAGGCCCGCGATGATTCGCGTGACTCCCACTACAAGAGGACGATAAATGGTGAAGACGTATTACCCGCCAACTTTTGGCGCAAAGCAATTTAACTGCGTGCACTGCCAAGTGTATGCGGCTCAGTCATGGGTAACAGTTAGCGAAAATGTCTATCGGCAAGGAATTCCAAACCACGTTGAATTAACCGACTGGGCAACTTGCACGTGCGTCCATTGCCGCGAGAAGTCAGTTTGGCGCTGCGGGACGATGGTATTCCCGGCTTCAGCAACTGCGCCGTTTGCGCACGATGAAATGCCAGATGACTGCAAATTTGATTACAACGAGGCAAGGGAGATAGTGGGCCGCTCGCCTAGAGCAGCATGCGCCCTCATTCGATTGGCGGTACAAAAGCTACTTGCGCATCTCGGAGAGAAGGGCGACCGGATCGACCAAGATATCGCATCCCTGGTGAAAAAAGGACTGCCACCAACGGTTCAGCAAGCCCTCGATTATTGCCGAGTTATTGGCAATAACGCAGTACACCCTGGCGAAATTGATATCAACGATGACCCTGAAGTAGCCATAACGCTGTTTCAGTTAATCAATCACATTGTTGAAGCAATGATTGCGCATCCAAAGCAGGTATCAGCAATATTCGATAGTCTCCCCAAAGGCGCGAAGGATGCCATTCAGAAAAGAGACGGTGCAAAGCCATAGCCTGATTGCCGAAGCACGTTTTCTCCTAAATCATCGCCAATCCGGGAACTCGCCGCGCGCTTCCGCCGCCTGCTTGTGCATGTCATGGCATGGTTGGCATAACGCCTGCCAGTTGCCTCGATCCCAGAACAGCGCCATGTCGCCCTTGTGTGGCCTTATGTGGTCAATCAGTGCCGCCGCCACGACTTCACCAAGCCCAAGGCAACGAACGCATAGCGGGTTGGCTCGCAGGTAGATAGCTCTGGCCTGTCTCCATCTGTGGTCATAGCCGCGCTCGGTTGCCGATCCGCGCCAGCTATCGTCGGCGTCCTGGGCCTGCTTGGCATGACGCGGGCAGTGCCTTGACCCGTCGCGCACTAGTGCGCCGCAGCCTGGATGGGCGCATGGCTTGGCTAGACGGGGTGGCATTGCATCCCTTTGAGCGCTGACACGGCGCGATCTCTCCAGTCGTCTGGCGCATCGGATAGCGCATCACTGATCACCTGGGCTGCTATTGCAACGTCTATCAGGTTGCCTGCTGCGATGGCGTTCTCACGTTCTGCCCGGTCGGCCTGTGCCTTTACCAAGCGTGTACGCTGCGCCTGCAGATCGTCGCTCTCGGCATAACGCAAAGTGGAAAGGTGACGAACATATGTGCGAACGCAGGCGACAACTTCATATTGACCGCGTTCAATCGGGCGCGGCAAAACCCCTTCCTTGACAAGCTGCTGGATGCGTCGCGGCGTCAGATCAAGCAGCTTGCCCAGGGTATCAACCGAGACAGTAGACATCGTTGCAGATTTCGACCGGCAGGGACTGGACACCCAACACGGTCGCCTTACAGTCTGGAGCCATGGAAACCAAGCTCTCAGTCGTTAAACAACACATGCAGGCCGGCAACTGGCAAAAGGCAATCAGCCTTGCGGCTCGCTTCCCAAGACTTGACCGGCACCGCGATGCAATCCTGAACGCGCACACGGCATACATCCACCCGCACTTCCTGAGCCAACTAGGCAAGGACGTGGCAGCCGCGAAGGAAGAAGGGCGGTTAGCGCTCATCGACCGCTTCGGCGAATAGCGACTCATCAAGAGCAACGTCGCCGCATGCGTCAGTAGCAGCGCGCGGATCGCCCTTCACGAACACCAGCACGTTCTGGTGCGCCTTCCCCAGCTTCCGGCTAACTGTGAAAGCCTTGCCGGCACGCATGGCCAGCGATCCGCCTGGAGTAATCAGGATCGCTTCGTTGTATAGCTCGGCGCCGGCATCTCGAAATGCTGCAATGGTGTCGCTGACAAAGTTCAAATACACGCCGCGCTTATCGCGTACATCGCCAACGACGAAGCAGGCGAACCGGTCGGGCTTCAACATGGCCACAGTCTTGGCGATGATGACGCGGTAGGCAGTCAGGAAATCCGCGTAGCCCATTGTTGAGATATCACGCGGATCGTCCGAGTAGACCTCTAGGTCAGCGTAGGGCGGGCACGAAAACACGAAGTCGGCCTCAATGCCGGCGCAGTGCTGGTCAATCTCGCAGCTATCGCCGCAATGCCATGTCGGCGCCGGGCCATCGTGGTCGCGGCCAATTTCGGCCCACTGTACGCGGTTGGCATCCACCTGTTCGGCGCGAAGATCGCAGCCGACATACTGCCGGCCGGTCATTGCCGCTACAACCCCGCGAACCGAGCCGCCCGCAAATGGATCAAGCACCATGGCGCCAGGCGCACTAAACCAGCGATATGCCAGCTCGCACAGCACCGGGTCGAAGATCGACGTGCCAGATTGCACCTGCACATCAGGGCAGGCCTCAAGGAATTCATCCCAGTTGGCCTTTCGCCCGATGCGCACTTCATATTCTTCTTTCGCCTGATACACCGCGGGCGGTTGCGACGACGTGGAAAATGTTAGCAACTCGCCACGGCCAGCCTCTGATTTAAGGCCAAGCTTTATCCACGAGTCTTTGCGACTCTTCCACCAACCACGCCGGGCATCGAGAACCGTGAACGGCGCAACCAAGAAGCGATCAGCGAGCGCCGACTTGGCATCAGCCTTTTGCGTTGCCGGATCCTTGCCAGATAGAGCCGTTAAAAGTTCGTCAATCTCGCCTTTGTCAAAACCAGTCAGCGCAAGGTCAAACTCGGCGGACTGTAGGCCTGCGAGCTCAAGGGCAAGCAGATCCTTGTCCCAACCTGCCTCTGTCGCAATCCGGTTGTCCAGAAGGCGATAGGCCCGCTTCTGCTCAGGCGATAGGCCGCGCTTGGTGAGCACCGGCGCCGTCGAAGCGTCTGACCAGCCGGGTATTGCCCAACCTTCAGCCAAGACAGCCTTGGCTGCGAGAAGCCGCCCATGCCCAGCGACGATTTCGCCAAGCTCATCAACCAGAATCGGTACCGTCCAGCCGAACTGGACGAGGCTTTGCGCCAGCTTGTTGATTTGCGCAGCGCTGTGAGTACGGGCATTACCAGCGTAAGGGCTTAGAGATGAAAGCGCACGGCTTTCAAAATCCAGAGCGAGCGTTTGGTTTTCCATTGATCATCGATTCGACGCTCAACGGGCGTTCCGGCATGGCGCTCACGGCGCTCTGGATGTTAAATGTCCCGCATCGCGGGCATTTGATTTCGATTTTACTGAACACCGCTCTGGCCAATAGGCGCTGGCAGTGTCCGCAGCGGATTTCATTCATGCGAGTCCCGTGTTAGGCTCGCCGTCCCTCGCGAGGGGACAGGGCCTTGGCTAAGGCTCGCAGGCTATATCTGCGGGTCGAGGCGGCTCGTAAATGCTCCAACATCTACGAGCCGCCCTGTTTCAATGAAAAAGCCCAAGCGCTTAGGCTTGGGCTAGTCGTAACTTCCTGCGGAATATAGCAAAACTATATTCAAAGCGTGACACAGAGTCAAGCCAAACAAAACATCAGGCTGCGACCAGTTCGCCGATCATCAGCGGGGCGAGCCGATCTGCTGCCTGATTCTCCAGCCGCACGATGATGTCGCGCACCTCGCGGCTACGACGGTGGAAGGTTCGGTAATTAATCCCCGTCTCCTTGCCAAGCTGCCGACAGCCTCCGGGCAGAGCCTTTCGATCCGCCGCGCGCACCACCATCAGCGATAGCTGGTCATGGCTCAAGCCATCGAACACAGGGCCGAGGTACTGCACCAGCCCCAAGATGGCTGCACGCTTGGCCGGCGAGAACACAAGCGGCGTGGAGGCTCGCTGCGATCGACTGGCGGGGCGAATCTGGCGCAGTCGTGGATTAAGCGCTCGCCAGCCGCTGGTGGGCAACTCTGGGATAAGCAACTCGTAACGCGCCTCGACGGCCCAGCGTTCATGTTCTGGCAGATGGTCGGCCACCATGGCGCGGATCATGGCGCACTGGCCGCGCACTTCCTGGCGATCGAGCCCGCCGAAATCGACCGTTGAAGTGGTACCGGCTTCTTCCCACAAGCCAAGCTCCATCATGATGCGGCGCAAGGCTTTGGTCATGGCCGACTCCGCCCCGATCTCGTAAGCCTGAATCGTGTAGGCAAAGTGCAGCGCCTGGTGAATGGTCTGGAATGTGCTCATTTTCGGGCCTTTCTACTTGTGGCTTTTGGCTTGTCGGTTCGTGGGCCATACAGGCGACTGGCGATGCTGTTGATGTGCAGCCTGTCCCAATCGTCGGCCACGGCATCGAGCGGAATAATGGCGATGCCTTGCTCATGCCACGCCCGGCAGCGCATCGCCTGCAGCTCTTCCGATGTGGCTGGCGCCGGCAATTGATGCTTGCCGAGGTGCGAGTGCAGTTCGCCCTTCATACGGTTCCTTCGCTGTGTTCCCGCTGTGCGCGGATGTGAGCTTGCAGCGCCTTGTTTTCCTCTACCAGCTCTGCAATCCGGTCAAGGTACGCTGCGAGCGCATCATTCAGCGCGCCGAAACGGTTGGCCTGAACGCGCCACACGTCTGCCTCTGGTGTGCCAAGGTGCTCGGCCATGCGCACCAGTGCCTCCCGCTGCCATTCTTGTGGGGTGACGTAGCTCATTCGGCGCCGCCTTTCTGCGCGTTGGCTTCTCCAATTTCGGCGGCAACACGGACGATGGCGCGGCGAGTGGCTTCCAGTCTTGGGTAGCGCTCGGTGAAAATCAGCACATCCCTTTCTTTCAGAAATCGCAGGTTCAAAAACAAGTCCAGTTTCACCGCTAGGCGCAGTGCTTGACCGTCCCTTGCAAGCGGATTCCACTCTTCCCGACCAGTTTCCGGGTCGTCGTAGTAATAGCAGGCTGAGCCATTGCGCCACTCCAGCCCATCGACTTTGGCAGCTTTCGCCGCCAGTTCCAGCAATTCGCGGTCGTTCATGCTTCACCGCCTTTCTGCTGAGCGATGGCGGCGTCAATGGCCTTATCCCATTCTGCGGCGGTAGGATTGCGGCTTAGGCCAATATCCGCCGGCAGCGCTTTTTCCATCAGCGCTTGAAACGCGGCTGTTTCGCCAACTAGCGCATCGCGCCAAGTGCGATACCGCTCGGCGTCGCGCCGATCCTCTCCCGTCGCGGCCAGCACGGCGGCGTCGGCGATGGCGTGGGAGACTTGCAATAAGTCACTATCGTTCAGTGTCTGCAATTCGCCAGTTTCAAAGCCGATTTCATCGCGGACGATGCTTAACGCCGATTCATCAGTCAGCCGCCCCTTGCGCATCGTGGCGGCGATTTCGCTAAGTGCTCTGGACATTGCGGCACCCGCATCTACAACCGCGTCTTCGCCATCGGCATTCCGCCAGTTAATAGTCAGCGCTTCGAGTTGTTCGGGTGTCATGTTTGCTTCTCCGCTGTTTCGCGCTTCCGAATACGAAATTCAATGGTCGTGATGTCGTAGCCCCGCGCTTCCAGTTCCTGTATCAAGCTGGGCCTCATCTTGCTGAAAAGCGGAGTCACAAATGGGTCAGGCTGCTGGCCGGCTAGGTAGTAGTGCAATAGCCGTGAATCCCCTTTCATGCTGGTTTCGCCTTGCCATGCGAAAATCACATCCGGGCAATCGTGCGGCAGCTTGCCCCAGTAGACTCGCAGCTCGCCGTCTTTCAGCTTTGGTCGGCGGAAACGCTTCATGGCTGCTGCCCTTTCTGCGCGATGGCGGGCTCCACCGCATAGTCGTCGCTATCCGTGCCCGGTCTTTTGGTCACAACGAATGTGACGGGCCAGGACGTGGTACTTACCAGCAGCTCGATCTGGTCGCCTACATTCGAGCCTATAAAACAATACGCGTCGGTAGGATTGTCAAACCAAATACGTCCGTCCTCCGAGTAGCAGAGGCTGGCGGATGCCCGCCTGTCCACCTTGCTGCCCTCATCAATAAGGGCACCATCCTGCTGCGGCGCGGCCGGGGCGGCGGCGAGCATGGCATTCTCGGCAGCTCTGATAACGTGCTGATTTCCGTCTAGGAATGTAGATGGCAGGCACTTCAACACCTTCGCCACTTCCCAAAACAGCTCGCGCCACCCATCCGGCACCGCTGCCGACTTGGATTTGGGCCCGGTTGTGGCGAGTGAATCAATGACCCGCTTCATTCGCACACACATCGCAGAGCACCCGGTTGTCGGGATCGGCAAGTTCAACATCCAGTGGTTAATGCGCGTAAGGTCAGCCATCACATCATCCGGCACCGCCCCCGGCTCGGCCTGCTCCTGCTGCTGCAACAGGTCGGCGTAGGCGGTAATCAGTTTGCGCACTTCGGCGCTTGTGTGTTTGGTCATGCCGTCACTCCTTCTGCCTTAGCAATCGCGGCACGCTTGCCGCACTTTGGACAATACGCAAAGCCATATTGGGTCGGCCCGCCCGCCATGAACGTCCACATCAAGCCGCACGCGCTGCGCCAGGTTCCGGGGATGTACGCCCCTTCGTGTGGCTTCCATTCGCATGGGCCAGACAATTTGCGAAGCGCTGCCTGAAAGGCCGCATTTGATTTCTCGCGCCGAATTTCCGCGATTTTGTATGCCCTATCTAACTTGGCTTGTTCCACAAATCCCGCACACAGAGCAGCCAGAATCGCTACGGAACAAGCGCCAAACGCCACGACCTCTACGCTGATCGCGCTCATGCAGCCTCCGCTTGCAATGGTGTTACCACCACCAACACGCCCGGCACGGCGCCATAGCGTTTGCTCTTGGTCACGTCGACCACCTGCACGTCATCGCGCCATGCGATACCGTTCAGGCCATCAAAAATCGCCTTTTCCACGTTGTCGATATCCGGCTTCTTGGTCGGCAGTACCCGGCCGGCAAGCGCATCGGCAGCGCGACGCTTGGGCCAGGATTGCGGCACCGACACGGTGATATCCATGTGCACCGCCACCGGGCCTTCCAGCAGCGCCCGGCCACCCATGGCGCAGGCGGCGCAATGGGCAATCAGCCCTTCATAGGCCACCGTCTTTTCTGGCGTCTTGATGCCGGCCCGGTCACCCCAGCGCACAACCCGGCCGCGGCCTTTGCCCTGCGGCTCGCCCGGTACCGAAAATTGCAGCTTGTCTTCGCTCATCTCCATTGCTCTCCATGTTGCGGGTAGCTCACCCGATAGCCCGTATCCTCAAACCGACCGCACTTGCCTGCCCACGCTGTCGGACTTGGCGGCCCGTACAGCCGGCCTGGCAAGTAGGGCTGGCCTTGCTTGTCCAGCACCTCGCCACGCAAGATCGCCGCGCAGTTGGCAAACTCAGTCAAATGCGCACACCGCAGGCAGTTCGGCGCCTCGCTCTCCTTGCTCATTCCGCACCCCGATTCGATTGCCAGTTGAACTGCACCATGCGGCCACCGTTCTGCCGCAAGCGGTCGAAGCCGGCCGGCGTCAGGTATTGCTCGATCTCTTCGGTGGTCTTGTTGCTGATGACGATGGTCGGCAGGCCATTGCGGTAGCGGCCATCGAGGATGTGGAACAGCAGGATCTGGTCGGCCTCTTTACCGAATTGGCGCCCGACCTCATCAATGACCAACAAATCAACGCTGGCGAAGCGCCGGATAACCTCAAGCTCGCGCGCTTCCCGACCTTCGGCGTCCTTGCCCCAGGTCTCCTTGATGCGCGTCACAAGCTCGTAAGCGGTGGACTGGAGCGCCGTGAAGCCCTCGCGCAGCACTGACAGCACGATGGCGGCGGCCAGATGGTTTTTGCCAGTGCCGGGATTGCCTCGCAGGATCATCGATCGCCCGGCGGCGTGGTGCTCGCGGAAGTGCTCGGCATAGTTGCGGCAGCGGGCCAGCGCCTTTTTCTGCTCGTCGGTCTGGGCAAGGTAGTTGTCGAACGTGCAATCGAGAAAGCGCTTGCCGACCTCAGCGCGCCCAAGTAGGCGACGGGCATCGGCCTGCGCAGCGCAAGCGGGGCAGCCAGCCGGATGCCAGCGCTCGGCGCCGTGCTCATCACGGAAGTTCAGCGCGAAGGTGCCGTGCGTCGCGCACTGGTCAAACTGCTGCCAGCCAGGGCGCTCGGTAGCAACATCGCTCGGCGGCAAGCCAAGCCGCTGCTGCATGGTCTGCAGGTGAGCGAGCAGTGACGACATCGGTCTAGTCGATAAGGAAGCCATCGGTGGCGCTCCGCTTGGGTTGGTTGTCGGTCAGCAGGTCAGGTGCCGGCGTGGTCGGCAGGTTGGCCCAGTTCTCACGGATTGCTTCCATGAGCGCAGCATCCCAATCGGCATAGGTGTAACCGCGGGCCTTAGCCTTCAGCACGAAGCTGTCGAAGTGGGCTTGCAGGTTGCCGATGCTCTTCTCGCGCGCCCAGGACTGCACCCGAGCCGAGATTGCAAAACCATCGGGGATGGTGCTCTTGCGTGAGCGTCGCGCTGGCCTTGCGGAAGTGGGCGCGGATATACATGCGTTAGCATGTATATGGTGTCTGGTGTCTGGTGTCTGGTGAGCTTTTGGCTGGGTTTCGATTTCAGAACCCAGCAATAACCCACCGGGTTTCTCGTCGGTTTCTTCTCGGTTCTTTTTCGGTCTTCCGCCGCGCTTGCCGTTTTCCTGAGCCGCCTTGATCTTTGCTTGGGCCTTGGCGATCTCTTCCTCGGCTCGCTGATTGATCCAGACGCCATCCGTCAGCGTGAAAAACTCAGCGAGTACCACATCGACTGCAGCCTTTTCCTCTCGTGTTCGAGCGCGGGCAATGCGATGGGCTTGGTCGGCTGCAATGCCTGTTTCTGTCGTGTAGTAGCGATCCAGTAGCCGTGTGTAGGCGCCATCCTCCAGCATCGACAGATGCCCGGCGTCGCGCGCATAGTCGCCAAGATGGCGCTCGTAGTAGTTCATGTCTCTGCTCCGAACAACAGAGGCTGGACTGCGCCGTTCTGATAAACGATATCCAGCGGCACCGTTGCCAGCGGCTCATCGCCATCCCATCCTTGCGGCCATGTCTCCAGACGGATCAGCTCGCGAATGCGCGCTTCTTCCTCAGCGTTGATCAGGTCGATGCGCGGCATGCCTTCGCGGTCGGCGCCGGCGTTGACGGCGGCCTGGATGGACAGCACGCGCTCCAGGCCCATCAAACGTGCCTCGAAGGTCAATGGGCCCATCCGCTGTGGGTTGGCGGCAATGCTGCCGTCCTTCAGTCGCTCCAGCCCCGGCTTGCGCAGTCGATGCTGTGGCTCACGCAGCTCTCTCCACAGTGGCTTGAGGCTCTTCAGTGGTCGTAGATAGTGCCAGCGCGGGTTGCGCAGGATGGTGTCGAGCGCCTTGTCCTCGCTGGCCAGTGGACAGGCGATGCAACCGGTGCGGGCATTGATCTCTTCCGCCTCGTCGCCGCCGTATGCGTCGGCGATCATGGCGGTGCTCCAGTCGCCGAACTCAGCCGATGGCGCCCAGTGCTTCAGCCATTCCCATACATGGCACACCCGCCAGTGCAATAGCGGCGCCAGCGTGGCCAGCCGGTTGCGCAAGCCCTTGGCGTTCGGTAGCACTTGCTGATACCAACCCTGCCCGCATTCGGCACCGTCCTTGCCGCAGCTCATTTCGATACGGCGGTCGCGCATGGCGCTTTCGCCCTGGCGCACGCCGGTGATCATCAGGATCTGTCCGTCGATGCTATCCAGTCGCTGGCGTAGCGCTTCTTCCATCGGGCTGATCTTGATCTGGCCGGTACACCAGCGCAGGGTGCCATTGTTTGGGGGCGGCACACCTCGCCCGAGCAGGTAGACCATGAATCGCTTGTCGAGCGGCGCGCACACCACCTCGACCTCAATGCCACGCTCTTCCAGTTCGTCGATGATGCGACGGGCAGCAATGGCCAGCGGCGGTAGTTCCAACCGAGTATCGGCATAGAACACCGTTAGAGTCTTCGGTCGGCGCAGCTTGCCGCCATCGATCAGGTACATGATCAGCGTCAGCGTGGCTGTACTGTCCTTGCCACCAGACCAAGCGATGCCCCAATGCTCATGCTCAGGGCCGTAGGCTTGCAGCGACTGAATGGTCAGCTCGATGGAGTCGGTCATCTGCAGGCGTTTGGCGCCAGCGGCGAATAGATCGATTTGCGATGCCATCAGAACAACTCCAGCTGGCCAGCAGGCTCGGGCCGACATGCCGCAGCGCGGCGCCGCGCATTGCCGGCCCATTCGATCAGCACCAGGCAGAATGGAGAGCCGCGCAGGCGAAAGTGCCGCGCTTGCGCCAGATAGACGCGGGCCGCGTGGATGTATGGGGCGCGGTCGATCATTTCCGATGATTCCTTCTTGCGGGTTTGGCATGAGCCGACACGCGCTCGCCAATCCAGCGCATCACATTCACCGGCATGCTGTTGCCAATGGCCTTGTAGCGCGGGCCGTCGGCTGCCATTACCCAAACCGTGCCGTCGATCAGCCGCACACCGTCTCCATCCACTACGGCGCGCACGTTGGCGCGGCGGGTAGGGATTTGGGTGTGGTTGTCGGGAAAGCCTTGCAGGCGCTCGCATTCAACAGGCATGAGGCGTCGAACCTGATAGGGCGTAATCAAGGCAGGCGGCGGACTGCTGCGATCCAGCGAAGGGGCATACTCTTCGTAGAGCTTACCGGCCTGGTTGCTGGCGGTGTTATGCAGCTTGGTGGTGTAGGCAACGCACGTTTCCTGGCCCTGGTTGCGGCCGACCGGGTGCGTCACGTCGCCAGACACATCAGGATCTTGCGACCCATGGAAGGCGATTGCTGGCATAACGCCAGCGTTTGCATGGCTATTGGAAAAGCCACCAGCGCGCAACGTAGGCGCCAGGTCTAGCGATGCATCACCGCGATGGTCTTTGGCCGTAAACGCAATGATCGGCACTCCACGACCAGTACCGTCCTCGCTGCTGTTCTTGCCACCGTTGGCCGAATTGAGAGTGTGCGCAATATCACCACTGACCGAGCAGGCTACAAGCAGGCCCGACTCGGCATCTTGCTGCGTCGCGCTCCCTGCCGCTTTTCCATTCGCCTGTAGCGTGCCGGCAATGAGGGTCTGCAGCTCGAAGTCCATCGGCTGCGCTTTGGACATCAAGGGCAAGCTCACGGCGGGCACATCGTCGTAGCTGTAGCCGCCACGCTTTCTAGCGCCGCCTGCAATTGTGTTGGCAGGACTTTCTTGCGCTTCGCGGCTCGGCGCAGAATCCCGGCGCAGGCCTTTGAACTCAAAAAGTACCGCGGCGGTATCGAACCATGCATCAGCACTTGCGACAACGAACACACGGCGGCGTCGTTGGGCCAGGCCGAAATATTGGGCATCAAGCACCCGCCAGACGACTGTTCGGACGGGGCCAGCAACCAAACCTGCGTCGGGCCAGCCGCATCCTTGTGGATGAACGAGGGCGGCATCACAGCCCGCCAGAGCGCCGATGAAGCAGCCGAAGGCGTTGTCGGGGGTGTTGAGCACGCCGGGGACGTTCTCCCACCAGACGACGCACTCAGGCTTTCCGCTATCGCGTCGAACACGGTCAATTGCATTGGCGAGCCTCACGAATTCAAGGGTTAGCTGGCCGCGCACGTCGGCCAGACTGTTGCGAAGGCCGGCGACGCTGAACGCCTGGCAGGGCGTGCCGCCGATCAGGGCATCGGGGGCTTCCACTTCGCCAGCCAAGACGCGGTCGGCGATAGTGGTCATGTCGCCCAGGTTGGGGACGTTCGGCCAGTGATGTGCCAGCACGCTGGACGGGAAGCGCTCGATTTCAGCGAACCAGGCCGGCTGCCAGTCCAGCGGTTCCAGCGCGACGGATGCGGCCTCGATGCCGCTGCAGACGGTGCCGTAGCGCATCATGCTGTTGCCTCAACCAGCCGCCTGATCTCGTCAGTCCGAACGGCGGCCTCAACCTCTGGCAGCATGGCCTGCTGCACTTGCTTCTGAATCGCACGCGGTATGGTTTGCAGCCAAGGCGCAATGGCGTCGATCTCGGCCCGGCAGCGCTCGATATGCTCGACAAGCACCGGCACGCCGCTGCCGATCTGCTGCACGAGGCCGCGCAACATGACGGTATCCGGGCAATCCACGTCGGCGGCGATGCTGTAGCGCTCTGTCAGATGGACGAGGCATTCAAGAGCGCCGAGATCATCGGTGTCGATGCGATTTGTTGCCGCCAGTCGATCCAGTGCGGCCCGCGGTGTCAGCAGGAGGCGTATCACCTCCATGCGCGAAAGGTAGGCTGGAACAGGGGCAGTCCGGCAATTTGAGCGCTTGCCAGCGGCGCGGCGTTGGGCGCGATTCATGCTGCTCTCCACAGTTTGACCGGGTGGGCGTGGGTTTTCTCGCTGCGGGCGGCAATGTATTGGCCCGTCCAGACAATCAGCCCGGCACTGCGGGCCAGCTTCGGCACCGCACCCCAGGCAAAATGCGAAGCAGGGGCGGGCAGGCCGTCGGCGAGCGCCCACTCGCGAAATTCTTCAATCGGGAAAGTGGCATAGCCCTTGGCAGCGATGAATTCGCGCAGCTTGCGCACGACCAGCGTCCCCCAATCGGCGCCGGCGAAGTCGAGTGCCAACTGCTGGCCGCGCTCTTTCAAGCGTTCGCCGCGATTGCGGCTGGTTGGCCGGCCGATCATTTGTGCTTGCTCTCAGCCGCCGCCATTTGCGCCGGAGGCTCGCCAACGTCATCTGCCCATGCGGCCAGCGCATAGAAAACCACCAGCACCAGGATGCACAGCAGGTTCTGCAACCAGTGAGGAATGCGCGGGGATTCAAACGGATCGATGTTGTGCGGCATGAGTTCTGGCGGCTTGTGCATGGCGACCTCCGGTTGGGTGGGCGCCGGTTACTCCCGTCCGGCAGTCGCGCATCAGTCAAAGCAGCGGCGACAGGTGGCCCTCTTGAAATCTGGCGGGGCTGCCAGCGGGGGATTGCGTTTCTTTAGGGTGCACGCATCCCCCCGAAAAATTCGGGTGCAATTAACTTTTACTTGATTTATTATTCAGCCCAACAATAAAGAACTACGGCGGATCGCCGGTAGGCAGGAGGTGCCAAGCAATGTCAGGACGCAAATGCATTCGAGTCACAGCCCCTTTCA
>NZ_JAYRLZ010000336.1:0-4148 GCF_041904975.1 Chitinimonas sp.
CTGGGCAGGCACCCGGGCTGTTGCTTGTCAACCTGCCGGAAGCGTCAGGCTGATGCTGGCGCCGCCCGATGTACGCTGCGCGATCTCGATATGGCCGCCATGCGCCGACACGATATCTGCCACCACCGCCAGTCCGATCCCATGGCCCGGCACGCGCTCGTCCAGCCGCACCCCACGCTGCAGGGCGGCTTCCGGATCGCTGAATCCGGGGCCATCGTCCTCGATGCGGACGGTCAGGGTCTTGCCTTGAATGCCTGCCACCACCCTAACCTGGCGGGAGGCCCATTTGCACGCGTTGTCGAGCAAGTTGCCGAACATCTCGAAGGCATCGCCCTCATCCAGGCGCCAGGCCAAGTCAGCAGCACAATCAAGCTCGATGCTCAGCTGGCGCTCGGCATACACTTTCGCCAAGCCGCCGCTGATACGCTCAAACACTGGTCGCAAGGGCAGCGCAGGCGCAAAGCGACTGGCACCGCTCGCCGCGGCGCGGCCCAACTGATGCTGGACGATGCGATCCATGCGCGATACCTGTTCGTTGACGACAGCGGCGAGCCCAGCTTGATCGGCCATGGCGCTTCTCAGCACCGCCAGCGGCGTCTTGAGGCTATGCGCCAAATCGCCTAGCGCATCCTTGTAGCGCGTTTGCCGCGCCCGCTCCTGTTCAATCAGTGTGTTCAGGTTATTGGTAAGGCCTGCCAGCTCAATCGGGTACTCGCCGGCAATGCGATGTTGCCGGCCCTCCTCGATCCCGGAAATTTCTTTCGCCACCCTGCGAAGTGGCCGCAGGCCCCAGCCGAGTAGCCAGGTTTGGGCTATCAGGAGCAACACTGCCGCTCCTCCAAGCCATAGCCACAGCGTATTCCTGAAGCGAGTCAGCTCGATACGAAACTCGGTGTTGCTCTCCAGCACCGAAAACACCAATGGCTGAGGCCGTGAGCCAGCCACCCAATTTACGCCATAGGCGACCGAGAAGAACTGTTCATGTCCCATGATCGGCTCGCCGATCTGGAACTCGCCAACATTGGATACCTTGCGCCGGAATGGCAGTTGCAAGCCTAGCGTGGAGCCAGACTCCCATTCTTCCTTTTTGCTTACATTGGAGATGTTCGCGTACAAACCGGATTTGGGCAGAGACAGCCGCGCATCGAGCGGATTGCGCGGCATGATCAAGGCGCCATCGCCATCCAGTTCAGCTGCCGCCATCAACAAGAACACGGTGCTTTTCAAGCGGGCAAATCGGGCCTCACGCGCATAGTCGGCAAATGCGCGCTCCAGCGCAAAACCGGCGCCAGCCAGGAAGGCAGCCAACACGATGGCGGCACCGACCAGCAGTCGCGTACGGATGGAACGGGCTCCAAGGTGCCGGAACAGTGTCATTCACTCAGCACAAAGCGATAGCCGCGGCCACGCAGGGTCTCGATGGGAGCGAGCGTCCCATCCGGATCAAGCTTGCGACGCAAACGCCCGATCAGCACCTCCAGCACATTGCTGTCACGGTCTTCATCATGGGGATAGAGATAGTCGGACAATTCCTGCTTGCTGACCACACGAGCTCGCTCGCGTATCAGCAATTCGAGCATGCGATACTCAAACGTGGTCAATTCGGCCGGCTGGCCATGCAGATGCACATGTTGCGCTGAAAAGTCGATTGCCACCGGGCCAAATACCAGGGTATCGGAAGTCGCTTTCAATGCCCGTCGTAGCAAGGCTTTCACCCGTGCGGCCAATTCCGGGTATTCAAATGGTTTGACCAGGTAATCATCCGCCCCAGCCTCCAGCCCTTGCACCTTGTCCTGCCAGCTGCTTCTGGCAGTCAGAATCAGAATCGGCAAGGTCTTCCCCTGGGCGCGCAGCTTTTGCACCACGGCCAGCCCGCTCATACGCGGCAATCCCAAGTCGACAATGGCCAGATCGATCGGGTATTCGCTGGCCTGGAACAGGCCATCCTCGCCATCTGCAGCCTCGTCGACCCGATAACCATCCGCTTCGAGCTGGCGCTTCAGATGACTGCGAATGGGTGCTTCATCTTCAATCAACAGCAGTCGCATTTCCTATCAACCTTTAACTCATACCGGCGCCCAAGCGACCGGATAGCGACCGGCTGACATGGCGACGCGGGAGCAATCCAATAGCAGCTAAGGCCAAGACTAGAGAGGCTTGCCGGACTCGGCGTCGATCAGCACGATGCGCACTTCGCCCTGCGGAGTAACCACCTTGATGCGCCACACCTCATGGCCATCGCGCTCAGCCCGGTCTACCGACAGTACGCGCCCACCAGTGAGACGCTGCGCAATTGCCGCCGCATCGTCGCGGCTCGTTTTGGCATAGGCGTCAACAGATATCAACAAGGCCAGGCAAGACAGCCAGGTCAGCAGCATATTCATAAAAATCTCGGAAATTGGTGCAAGGCAAACGGTCAAATTACAGGCGACCAAGCGGCAAAGCGATTGCACCAACCGAGACCATGGGCAGGTTTATTGTGCAACCGGGTCGACTGACACCCGCACCGGCAAGCGGTGGCCGGGATCATTCGGCAAGATGGTAGTGTAGCGTTGCCCCTGGTACTCGTAGGTGACACGATAGCCGGTCACGCGCTCTTGCCAGTCATCCACCGTACGGCACCGCTGGATTTCGCGCGGCACTTCCTCTTCGCGGACGACGCGATCCCGGTTGTCGATATTATCACCAGCCAAGGCGCCAATCACAGCGCCCGCTGCAGTGGCCGCTTCCTTTCCGTGTCCGCCGCCGACACGGTTTCCAAGCAGTGCGCCGGCAATACCGCCAATAACGGCGCCACCGTAGCTTCTCTGGTCGCCGACTCTGCGCGTTTCAGTCACTACTTCGGTCGAGCATTCCTTGCGTGGTGTACTCACCCGATCATACTGAGGTACCACACTGCGCACGGTTGCGTAGTCGGTAAAGCTGGCGGCATTGGCCAATGCGGCGATGAACAGAAAACCGGAAATTGCGATGCGTTTCATGATGTACCTCCTTGAGTCGACAGTGCCGATTTTGCAGACCAGGAGATGAACCGAAACTGAATTGCCTAAAGCACGAGGCGGCGCGCCTCAGAAAGCATCCGGGAATTTTTGCAGGATGACCAGCCGACGATTGTCGATCCGTACGTAGCCCCCGAACACCAGCTCTTTCATGATGCGCGCGACCATTTCACGCGATGAACCTACACGATCCGCAATGGCCTGTTGCGTCATGGGTTCTTCGATGAGAATTTGTCCATCGCGCTCAACCGCAAGATCTTCAAACAATAAGCGAACCCGACTGTAGACATCTTTCAACGCGAGGTTCTTTACTGCCTCGGTCAAACTGCGGCTTCTCCGCGCCAGATTGAGCAACAGCTTGCGCTGGATGGGCGGATGATCATGTAGCAGAGAAAGGAAATCATCTTTCTGGATCACCAGGAAGGTACTTTGGTCTTCAGTTTCAACCGATGCGGTTCGCGGCTCATCGTCGAGCAATGCCAGTTCGCCCACGTATTCGCCCGGCCCCAGGATGGCGAGGATGTACTCTTTACCGCTGGCATCGCTTACATACACTTTCACTTTTCCATGCATCACCAGGAACATGGAACTACCTGCATCGCCCTCATTGATGATGACCGTACCTTTGGCATAAGTCTTGGCGGTTGCCGAAGCCTCTACATGTGCCAACTCCTGGTCAGAAAGGCCTGAAAACAAAGGGATCTGTTTAAGCGTTGAGATCATGGACATATTCGAATGCACTGCCGTCTGGGTTAGGCCGCCGGTTTAGCGGCTTCAACGGGTTTATCTGCGGATGGTGAAGCACCCTCGGTTGATTCCTTGGCGCTCCCCTCCTCGGTACCGCCGCCAATCTCAACCGTCGCTACCTTACTCTTTTTTTCCGGGATTTTGTCAGGCGGAGGCGGGACCACTTCAATTTTGTTCTTCCCCATATACTCGTTCATCTCGCGCCATCCGGCATAGATGTCAGCCTTCGGAATCCGGGAATTTCGCTGGAAGCAGTCCTCGAGTGCCCTGCCGCTATGGCGGCAGGCAGCACCCACTGCTCTGCCGTTGAGCTTGGCCTGATTGGCCAGCTCGTTCAATCTGTCGCATGCCGTGAGGCTGACCAGCAACGCGGCAATCAGCATCAATCGAGAAATCATCATG
>NZ_JAYRLZ010000031.1:0-24445 GCF_041904975.1 Chitinimonas sp.
GTCGTTCTGGTGGAACCCGGACAAGTTCGTCGGCCCGGCTGGCTTGTTGGCTGCTTACCGCTTTATCGCCGATACCCGCGATACCGCCACCAATGAGCGCCTCGACAATCTGGAAGACCCGTACCGCCTGTTCCGCTGCCACACCATCATGAACTGCGTGGACGTGTGCCCGAAGCATCTGAATCCGACCAAGGCAATCGGCAAGATCAAGGAACTGATGGTCAAGCGGATCGCCTGATTCATGCAGCGCTCGCCCGGCGGGCGAGCGCACTGCAAGCTGGCGGGCAGAAGATGCCGCCCAAGGATAAAACCAAGATGTATACCCAAGCGGAAATGAATCGCCTCCGCTGGCAATCCCGCCGCGGCTTGCTGGAGCTGGATCTGGTGCTCAAGCCGTTTCTTGAGCACGATTTCGAGCACTTGAGCCAGGCCGAGCTGGATGCCTATCAGGACTTGCTGCTGTTACCCGACAATGACTTGTTGGACCTGGTGGATGGCAAGACTGAGACAAGCGAGTCGCGGTTTGGCCCGATTCTGGCCAAGCTGCGGCGCTGGCAAAGCCCGCAGTTTCAACAATAATGCGTTAGTTCGAGAACCCCATTGGCTGCAACTTGGTACCGATGGTGATTCAACCGATATTCCAACTGGAGCATTTCCATGTCCAACGTCACGTTTACCTATAACGACGGTCAGAACAACATCGAACTGCCGGTGCTCAAGGGCACGCTCGGCCCTGATGTGGTCGATATCCGCGCCTTCGGCAAAACCGGCATGTTCACCCATGACCCGGGCTTTATGTCGACCTCCAGCTGCGAATCGAAGATCACCTTTATCGATGGTGATCTGGGTCAGCTCTACTATCGCGGCTACCCGATCGAACAACTGGCTGAACACAGTGACTACCTGGAAGTCTGCTATCTGCTGTTGAACGGCGAGTTGCCGACCAAGGAGCAGAAGGAACAGTTCGACTACACCGTCATGCGCCACAATATGCTGCATGACCAGATCCACAACTTCTTCCGTGGCTTCCGCCGCGACGCTCACCCGATGGCAGTGATGGTCGGCGTGGTCGGTGCCCTGTCGGCTTTCTACCACGACTCGCTCGATATCAATGATCCGCGTCACCGCGAAGTGGCGGCCTTCCGCCTGATCGCCAAGCTGCCGACCATTGCCGCGCAAGCCTATCGCTACAACCGTGGCCTGCCGCTGAGCTACCCGAAGGCTGGTCTCAGCTACTCCGAGAACTTCCTGCACATGATGTTCTCGACCCCGGTGGCCGAGTACAAGGTGAACCCGATCACCGCCAAGGCGCTGGATCGCATTTTCACCCTGCATGCTGATCACGAGCAGAACGCCTCCACCTCGACCGTGCGTCTGGCCGGCTCGTCGGGTGCCAATCCGTTTGCCTGTATCGCTTCCGGTATCGCCTGCCTGTGGGGCCCATCGCACGGCGGCGCCAATGAGGCGGTACTGAAGATGCTGGACGAAATCGGCGATGTATCCAAGGTTGCCGACTTCATGCAAGGCGTGAAGGACAAGCGCTACAAGCTGATGGGCTTTGGTCACCGCGTGTACAAGAATATGGACCCGCGCGCTGCCATCATGAAGCGTACCTGCGACGAAGTATTGAACGAATTGGGCCTGCACAACGATCCGAAATTCAAGCTCGCCATGGAGCTGGAAAAGATCGCCCTGAGCGACCCGTACTTCATCGAGCGCAAGCTGTACCCGAATGTCGACTTCTACTCCGGCATCGTGCTGTCGGCACTGGGCATCCCGGTTGCCATGTTCACGCCGATCTTTGCTCTGGCTCGTACCGTGGGCTGGATCTCGCACTGGAACGAAATGATTGCCGACCCCGGCATGAAGATCGGTCGTCCACGTCAGCTGTATACCGGCGCGGCTCGTCGCGACTACGTCGCCATCGATCAGCGCAAGTAAGCCCGCATGGCACGCCCGACCGGTTCGGGCGTGCCGTTTCGTTTTTCCTGTTTGTCGAAATCGTCTCGCCCAAGCGAAAGCTGTTCCCAGTAAACAGCCAAGAACCGTCATAGGCCACATCACCATGATGCAAGCATTCCAAGCCCAGTCCCATTTGTTCGGCGGTAACGCGCCCTTCATCGAGGACCTGTATGAGCAGTACCTCGCCGATCCACAGTCTGTGGCGCAACAGTGGCGGGACTATTTCGACAAACTGCAGCAACTGCCCGGCAATACCGACCGCGATATTCCGCGCGCCTCGATCGAAGAATCGTTTGTGCAGATGGCCAAGCAGCCTCGCGTTGGCGGCGTGTCTGCCGCTGCGCAAAGTGATGCCATCAAGAAACAGGTGGCGGTGCTCAAGCTGATCTCCGCTTACCGGGTACTGGGTGTGCGCTATGCCACGCTCGACCCGCTCAAGCGCCTGGATCAGGCGCCGCTGCCCGAGCTGGATCCGGCCACCCATGGTCTGGTTGACGCCGATATGGCGCTGACCTTCGACTGCGGCAATCTGGTCGGCCCCGAGCGCGATACCCTGGCCAATATCATTGCCCGCCTCAAGCAGACCTACTGCGGCAATATCGGCCTCGAGTACATGCACATCACCAACTCGCAGGAAAAGCACTGGGTGCAGCAACGCTTCGAAGCGGTGCGCTCCACCCCGGCGTTCAACCGCGACAAGAAGCTGCGCATCCTCAAGCAGATCACCGCTGCCGAAACGCTGGAGCGCTATCTGCATACCAAATACGTCGGCCAGAAGCGTTTCTCGCTCGAAGGTGGCGAGAGCATGATCGCCGCGCTCGATCATCTGGTTCAGGTGTCGGGCGAGCATGGCGTGCAGGAAATGGTGATCGGCATGGCCCACCGTGGCCGCCTCAATGTACTGGTCAACACCCTGGGCAAGCGCCCGGCCGATCTGTTCTCCGAATTCGAAGGCAAGTACAGCTACGACCTGCCTTCGGGCGACGTGAAGTACCACATGGGCTTCAGCTCGGATATTCCGACCCCGGGCGGCCCGGTGCATGTTTCGCTGGCGTTCAACCCTTCGCACCTGGAAATCGTCAACCCGGTGGTGGTCGGCTCGGCCCGCGCCCGCCAGCAACGCCGTGGCGACCGCAGTGGCGCCCAGGTGCTGCCGGTGCTGCTGCACGGCGACTCGGCCTTTATCGGCCTGGGTACCAACCAGGGTACCTTCAATCTGTCGCAGACCCGTGGCTATGGCGTCGGCGGCACGGTGCATATCGTCATCAATAACCAGATCGGCTTTACCACCAGCGATACCCGCGACGTGCGCTCCTCGCTGTATTGCACCGATATCGCCAAGATGGTGGAAGCGCCGGTATTCCATGTGAACGGCGACGACCCGGAAGCGGTGTGCTTTGTGGTACAGGCGGCGCTCGACTTCCGCCGCGAATTCCACCGCGATGTGGTGATCGATCTGGTGTGTTTCCGCAAGCTCGGCCACAACGAGGGCGACGACCCGATGTTGACCCAGCCGATGATGTACAAGCGCATTGCCAAGCACCCCGGCGCGCGCAAGATGTACGCCGATCGTCTGGTGACCGAAGGCCTGATGAGCGCCGACGAGGCCGATGGCCTGATCAAGGACTACCGCGCCGCGCTGGACAAGGGCGAGCATGTCGAGCAGACCACGCTGACCGATTTCAAGCGCAGCTTTGCCATCGATTTCAGCGCCTTCAAGGGCACTCACTGGGCGCATCCGACCGACACCACCTTGAGCGCTGCCGAAATCGGCCGCCTCACCACCAAGGCCAACAAGGTGCCGGATGGCTTCAAGTTGCACCCGACGGTAGAGAAGGTACTGGCCGCCCGCCGCGAGATGGGCGCCGGCAAGCAGAATATCGACTGGGGTACCGCCGAAATCCTCGCCTATGGCTCCTTGCTGGAGAAGGGCTATGGCGTGCGGATTTCCGGTGAGGATTCCGGCCGTGGCACCTTCAGCCACCGCCATGCAGTGCTGCACGATCAGAATCGCGAAAAGTGGGATTCCGGCGCCCATGTGCCGCTGCGCCATCTCAGCGACAACCAGGGCAACTTCCTGGTGATCGACTCCATCCTCAACGAAGAAGCGGTGCTGGCCTTTGAATATGGCTACAGCTCGTCGGCCCCGGATGAGCTGGTGATCTGGGAAGCGCAGTTCGGCGACTTCGCCAATGGCGCCCAGGTGGTGATCGACCAGTTCATCACCTCCGGCGAAACCAAGTGGGGTCGCTACTGTGGCCTGACCATGATCTTGCCGCATGGCTACGATGGCCAGGGCCCCGAGCACAGCTCGGCGCGCCTCGAGCGCTATCTGCAGATGTGTGCCGAGCACAATGTGCAGATCATCATGCCGTCGGAAGCGGCGCAGATGTTCCACGTATTGCGTCGCCAGCAGCTGCGCCCTTATCGCAAGCCGCTGATCATCTTCATGTCCAAGCGCCTGTTGCGCTACAAGGATTCGATGAGCCCCTTGGAAGCCTTCACCGATGGCGCTTTCCGCCCGGTGATTGCCGACCCCGAGCAGCCCGATGTGAAGAAGGTCAAGCGCGTGGTGGTGTGTGCCGGTCAGGTGTATTACGACCTGCACAATGCCCGCAAAGAGCGCGAGCAGAGCGATGTGGCCATTATCCGGGTCGAGCAGCTGTATCCCTTCCCGACTGATGAACTGAAGGCCGAGCTCGCCAAGTACGCTGCAGCCAAGGAAATCATGTGGGTGCAGGAAGAGCCAAAGAATCAGGGTGCCTGGCACCAGATTCGCCACCGGCTGGAAGCCTGTATGTCGGCCAAGCAGAGCTTGCTGTACGCTGGCCGTCCTTCGTCCGCATCGCCAGCGGTGGGCTATATGAGCAAGCACACTGCCCAGCTCAAGGCCTTTATCGACGAAGCCATCACCCTGAGCAAATAACCCTCGGGGGCAGCCGCAGCAATGCGGCTGCCCTTTGCCACGCCTAACCCGAACGTCGGCCGTCAAACCGGAGCCCAACAATATGCTGATCGAAGTCAAAGTCCCCCAACTGCCCGAATCCGTTTCCGAAGCCACCCTGGTGGCCTGGAAAAAGAAAGTCGGCGAATTCGTCGAACGCGACGAAAACCTGATCGACCTGGAAACCGACAAGGTGGTGCTGGAGCTGCCCGCACCGCAAGCCGGTGTGATTGTCGAGCTGATCGAAGTTGACGGTGCCACCGTGGTCAGCAATCAGCTGATCGCCAAGATCGATACCGCCGCCACCGCCGGTGCCGCTGCGCCTGCTCCGGCCGCCGCTGCTGCTGCACCGGTTGCCAGTGCGCCGGTCGCCGCCAAGGCCGAAGCTGCCGTGATGCCGGCCGCCAAGAAGGCCGCCGCGGACGCTGGCGTTGATACCAGCGCCATCGCCGGTTCCGGCCGTGATGGCCGCGTGTTGAAGGAAGATGTCCTGGCAGCAGCCGCCAAGCCGGCCGCCAGCAAGGCAGCGCCTGCACCAGCCGTGGTCGTCGCCGCGGGCGATCGCTCCGAGCAGCGCGTGCCGATGTCGCGCCTGCGTCAGCGCGTGGCCGAGCGCCTGGTGGAGTCGCAATCGACTGCCGCCATCCTCACCACCTTCAACGAAGTGAATATGAAGCCGGTGATGGACTTGCGTAACAAGTACAAGGACCGCTTCGAAAAGGAACACGGCATCAAGCTCGGTTTTATGGGCTTCTTCGTCAAGGCCGTGGTCCACGCCTTGAAGAAATTCCCCATCGTCAATGCCTCGGTTGACGGCAACGATATCGTTTACCACGGCTATTACGACATCGGCGTGGCCGTGGGCAGCCCACGCGGCCTGGTGGTGCCGGTGATCCGCAATGCCGACCAGCTGAGCCTGGCGCAGATCGAGAAGCAGATTGCCGACTTCGGCAAGCGCGCCCAGGAAGGCAAGCTGACCATTGAAGAACTGAGCGGCGGCACCTACACCATCTCCAATGGCGGTACCTTCGGCTCGATGATGTCCACCCCCATCATCAATCCGCCGCAATCGGCCATTCTCGGCATGCACGCCACGAAGGAGCGCGCCATGGTCGAAAACGGCCAGGTAGTGGTGCTGCCGATGATGTATCTGGCCCAGTCCTACGACCATCGCATCATCGACGGTCGCGAAGCGGTGCTGAGCCTGGTAGCGATCAAGGAAGCGATCGAAGATCCGGCGCGTTTGCTGCTCGATCTGTGAATAGTGAAAAGTGAAACGTGAAACGTGGCGGCGTAGCCGCGTTTCACGGCAGTTCACCTTTCACCTTTCACCTTTCACATTTCACGAGGTTTACACATGTCCCAACAATTCGACGTCGTCGTGATCGGCGGCGGCCCCGGTGGCTATGTAGCCGCTATCCGCGCAGCGCAGCTGGGTTTCAAGACTGCCTGTATCGATGCCACCAGCGACAAGAACGGCAAGCAGAGCCTCGGCGGCACCTGCCTGAACGTCGGCTGTATTCCATCCAAGGCGCTGCTGCAGTCGTCCGAGAACTACCACCATGCCGTGCACGGCTTTGCCGACCACGGTATCCAGGTTGGCGACGTCAAGTTCGACGTGGCGCAGATGCTCAAGCGCAAGGAAGACATCATCGCCAAGAATACCGGCGGCATTGCCTTCCTGTTCCGCAAGAACAAGGTGACGCCGTTCCACGGCACCGGCAGCTTCAAGGCCAAGAATGGCGACAAATATGTGCTGGAAGCCAAGCTGGCTGATGGCAAGGTGGAAGAAATCGAAGCCACCCATGTGATCGTCGCTACCGGCTCCAGCGTGCGGCAACTGCCTGGCGTCACCATCGACAACCAGCTGGTACTGGATAACGAAGGCGCGCTGGCGATTCCGGCCGTGCCGAAGCGCCTCGGCGTGATCGGTGCCGGCGTGATCGGCCTGGAAATGGGCTCGGTGTGGAAGCGCCTCGGTGCCGACGTCACCGTGCTGGAAGCGATGCCGACCTTCCTCGGCGCCGCCGATGAGCAAGTGGCGCGCGAAGCACTGAAGTTCCTGACCAAGGATACCGGCCTCGTCATCAACACCGGGGTGAAGATCGGTGAGATCAAGGTTGGCAAGGCAGACGTCACCGTCAGCTATGCCGATGCCGCCGGCGCCGAACAAACTGCCGTGTTCGACAAGCTGATCGTGTCGATCGGCCGCATTCCCAACACCACCGGCCTCAATGCCGAAGCAGTGGGCCTCAAGCTCACCGAGCGCGGCCAGGTGGAAGTGGACGACGACTGCCGCACCAGCCTGCCCAATGTCTGGGCTATTGGCGACGTGGTACGAGGCCCGATGCTGGCGCACAAGGCCTCGGAAGAAGGCGTGGCGGTGGCCGAGCGCATTGCCGGCCAGCATCCGCATGTCGACTTCAACAATGTGCCATGGGTGATCTACACCAGCCCGGAAATCGCCTGGGTGGGCAAGACCGAGCAGCAACTCAAGGCCGAAGGCGTTGAATACAAGAAGGGCCAGTTCCTGTTCTCGGCCAATGGTCGCGCATTGGCACTGGGCGAAGCCAAGGGCTTTGTGAAGATGCTGGCCGACAAGAAAACCGACCGCATTCTGGGCGTGCATATCGTCGGGCCGTATGCCTCCGAGCTGATCTCGGAAGCGGTGGTGGCGATGGAATTCTCCGCCAGCTCGGAAGACATCGCCCGCATCGTCCACGCGCATCCGTCGCTGTCGGAAGCACTGCATGAAGCGGCACTGGGCTGTGATGGCCGCACGCTGCATAGCTAAAAATCGGTGAAAGGTGAAAAGTGAAGGGTGAAAGGTGGCGCAATGCGCCGCATCACATTTCACGTTTCACGTTTCACGTTTCACTCACTGATTGACTTAGAGGAAACGCAACAATGAACCTCCACGAATACCAAGCCAAAGAACTGCTGGCCAAATACGGCCTGCCAGTGCAAAAGGGCGTTCTCGCCACTACGCCGGAAGAGACTGCCAATGCATTCCGCAACCTCGGCGGCAAGTTCGCCGTGGTCAAGGCCCAGGTGCATGCCGGTGGTCGCGGCAAGGCCGGTGGCGTCAAGGTAGTGAAGAGCGCTGACGAAGCCTCCGATGTTGCCAAGAACCTGCTCGGCAAGCGCCTGGTGACCTACCAGACCGACGCCAAGGGCCAGCCAGTGAACAGCCTGTTGGTGTGTGAAGACATGTACCCGGTGCAGCGCGAGCTGTATCTGGGCGCCGTGGTGGATCGCTCCACCCGCACCATCGTGTTCATGTCCTCGACCGAAGGCGGCGTCGAGATTGAAGAAGTGGCGCACAACACGCCCGAGAAGATCATCAAGACGGTGGTGGACCCGCTGGTCGGCCTGCAACCCTTCCAGGCACGCCAGGTCGGCTTTGCGCTGGGTCTGGATGATGCCCAGATCAAGCAATTCACCGGTCTGATGATGGGTGCTTACAAGGCCTTCGTCGAAAACGACTTTGCCCTGTTCGAAATCAACCCGCTGGCCATCCGTGGCAATGGTGATCTGTGCTGTGTGGATGCCAAGATCGGCATCGACAGCAATGCCGCTTTCCGCCTGCCGCAGCTGGTGGCCCAGCGCGACAAGTCGCAAGAGAACGAGCGCGAACTGAAGGCTTCTGAGTTCGACCTCAACTATGTGGCGCTGGAAGGCAATATCGGCTGCATGGTGAACGGCGCCGGTCTGGCCATGGCTACCATGGACATCATCAAGCTCAAGGGCGGCCAGCCAGCCAACTTCCTCGACGTGGGCGGTGGCGCCACCAAGGAGCGCGTGATCGAAGCGTTCAAGCTGATCCTGGCTGATGAATCGGTCAAGGGTGTGCTGATCAATATCTTCGGCGGTATCGTGCGTTGCGACATGATCGCCGAAGCCATTATCGCGGCGGTGAAGGAAGTGAATGTGACCGTGCCGGTGGTTGTTCGCCTTGAAGGCAACAATGCCGAACTGGGCGCCAAGATTCTCGACGAATCCGGCCTCAAGCTGACTTCGGCCCAAGGCCTGAATGACGCTGCGGAGAAGATTGTTGCTGCCGTAGGCAGCAAGTGAAACGTGAAATGTGAAATGTGAAATGTGAGCCGGCTGCGCAGTATCGCTGCGCGCCTTTCACGTTTCACCGCGCCGCAGGGCGGCGCATCACTTTTCACCCGATCACGTATCACGAAATTTAAAGGAACTCAGAATGAGCGTTCTCGTAAACAAAAACACGAAAGTCCTGGTACAGGGCTTTACCGGCAAGAACGGTACCTTCCACGCCGAGCAGGCGCTGAAGGTCGGCACCAAGGTGGTTGGTGGCGTTACCCCCGGCAAGGGCGGTTCGCAGCACCTGGGCCTGCCGGTGTTCAACACCATGCGCGATGCCGTGCGCGAAACCCAGGCCGATGCCTCGGTGATCTATGTGCCGGCCCCGTTCGCCAAGGATTCGGTGCTCGAAGCCATCGATGCCGGCGTGAAGCTGATCGTCTGCATTACCGAAGGTGTGCCCACCATCGACATGATGTATGTGAAGAAGGCCGTCGACGAAGCCGGCATCCGCCTGATCGGCCCGAACTGCCCCGGCGTGATCACCCCGGGCGAGTGCAAGATCGGCATCATGCCCTGGCACATCCACAACCCTGGCCGCATCGGCATCGTGTCGCGCTCCGGCACCCTGACCTATGAAGCCGTGGCGCAAACCACCGCACTGGGTCTGGGTCAGTCGACCTGTATCGGTATCGGTGGCGATCCGATCCCTGGCACCAGCCATATCGATTCGCTCAAGCTGTTCCAGGATGATCCGGACACCGACGCCATCATCATGATCGGTGAAATCGGTGGCTCGGCCGAAGAAGAAGCGGCCGAATTCGCCAAGTCCTATGTCACCAAGCCCATCGTCGGCTATATCGCCGGTGTCACCGCCCCCAAGGGCAAGCGGATGGGCCATGCTGGCGCCATCATCTCCGGCGGCAAGGGCACGGCAGAAGAGAAGTTCGCTGCGTTCGAGAAGGCCGGCATCGCCTACACTCGTAGCCCGGCCGAAATCGGCAAGACCATGTTCGAGCTGCTGAAAAGCAAGGGCATGATCAAGTAAGCGGATTCGCGCTGAAGCAGTAAAAAGCCACGCCACCTTCGGGTGGCGTGGCTTTTTTTGAGCCTTCGCTGGACGGGCAGCCTGGCTCAGCAGACCCGGATGCGCGGGGCGCCAGGGGCGAGCGTGCCGATGACGCTAGCCTCAGCAAAGCCGGCAGCATGAAATGCCGCCAGCACGGCAGGCGTCTGCTCGGCAGCCACCGATACCAGCAGCCCGCCCGAGGTCTGCGCATCGGCCAGGATGCGGCGCTGCCAGTCGGCGACCTCTGCGCCAAAAACGACGCTGCTGCCAAAGCTGGCCAGATTGCGCTCGATAGCGCCTGGCCCGATGCCCTGTTGCGCAAAACCGATGGCGCTGGCCAGCAGCGGCAATTGGCTGGCCTCAATGTCTGCTGCCAGCTGGCTGCCACGGCAGATTTCCAAAAGATGCCCCAGCAAGCCAAAGCCGGTGACATCGGTCATCGCATGTACGCCATCCATGCCGGCCAGGCTGGCGCCTATCTGGTTCAACTGGGTGGTGGTGGCGAGCAACTCGGCATAGCCTGCCGGGTCCAGCAGGCCTTTCTTCATCGCGGTGCCAAGGATGCCGATGCCAAGTGGCTTGCCGAGGATCAGCCGATCGCCAGCCTGGGCATCGGCATTGCGTTTGATCCGCTTGGGGTGGACCAGACCCATTACCGCCAGGCCGTAGATCGGTTCCGGCGCGTCGATCGAATGGCCGCCCGCGATAGGGAAGCCGGCAGCCTGCGCTACCGCAGCACCGCCTGCGAGGATTTGCTGGATGGCCTCGACGGGCAGGCTGTTTACCGGCATGCCGACGATAGCCAGGGCCATGATCGGGCTGCCACCCATGGCATAGATATCGGACACCGCATTGGTCGCGGAAATCCGGCCAAAGTCGTAGGGGTCGTCGACGATGGGCATGAAAAAGTCGGTGGTGGCCACAAGCGCCTGCTGCTCATTGAGCAGGTAGACCGCCGCATCGTCAGCGGTTTCGGTACCGACCAGCAATTGCGGAAATGCTTGCCCGGCGGGCAGTTTGGCCAGCATCTCGGCCAGCAGCGCCGGGGCGATTTTGCAGCCGCAGCCGCCACCGTGGGACAATTGGGTCAAACGAATGCTCATGGTGCAACCCTTGAAAAATCAGCTGGCGACCTTAGCAGAGCGATCTGCGTTTGACGAGATCATCGATGTGCGTACCCCGGCCGAGTTTGCCATCGACCATCTGCCGCAAGCCATCAATGCGCCGGTTCTGAGCAATGAGGAGCGGGTGATCGTCGGTACCTTGTACAAAACCGATGCCTTTGCCGCCACCCGTCTGGGTGCCGCCTTGGCCGCGCGCAATATTGCGGCCCATCTGGAGGGCGTGTTTGCCCATCGTCCGCGCGACTGGAAGCCCTTGATCTATTGCTGGCGTGGCGGCAAGCGATCCGGCTCGATGACGGCAATGTTCAATCTGATCGGCTGGCGTGCCCGCCAGCTGGCGGGCGGCTACAAGGCCTATCGCCGTTGGGTCGCCGAGCAGCTGCTGCAGGCGCCGCTACGCTACCAGTATCGGGTGCTATGCGGCCTGACCGGTTGTGGCAAGACTCGCCTGCTGCGGACTCTGGCGGCAGAAGGGGCGCAGGTGCTCGATCTGGAAGGACTTGCCCGCCATCGCGGATCCCTGCTGGGTGGCTTGCCCGGCGAAGACCAGCCATCGCAAAAGTGCTTCGACAGCATGCTGGTGGCCGATCTGGCAGTTTTTGACCCGGCCCGACCGGTCTATGTGGAGGCCGAAAGCAAGAAGATCGGCCAGCTATGGTTGCCGGATGCACTGCTGGCAGCCATCCGGCTTGCGCCGGCCATTCATATCGAGGCCAGCCAAGCCGACCGTATCAGCTATTTGGCCAGGGAATATGCTGCATTATTTGACCAGGCTGCAGCGTTCAAGCTGCAACTGAGCAAGCTGACCGGGTTGCATGGCAAGCAGACCATTGCCCGTTGGCACGACTGGATAGATCAGCGCGCCATCGCGCAGTTGGCTGGGGAATTGATCGATCGGCACTATGACCCGCTGTATCGCCGCAGTAGCCCGGATCAAAGCTTGCGCGCTGCACGGCAGCAAAGGCTGCAGATTGATCCGGGCGGCGATATCCACGCCGCTGCCCGCGCGGTATTGGCTTGCAACTAGGCTCTGTTGACGTTTTGCCGGCGGATCGCGTTTTCGACCGGCATTACCGGCCCCGGGGAGCCCGGTACTTCGCCTGATTATTGATCCTCCACCGCTCCCACCGCTGCGCGGGAGCCGCGCTGTCGGCGTGTCGGATCATTCATTCAGCACTCCCCCTGATGGCCGACTGTTTGCTGGCAAGACAGATTTGCAACAACTTTCATCCATATAAGGGTTAACCCGTATTTTTTCTGTGATTTCCCGAGAAGCCCAGCTAGGCATAAAGCGGTGGGGGCGGCCATTACCAGATGCCGACCTTGCACCGTTTATCCGGGTAGCGGGCGCGTCGGCCAATCAGGCCTTCGCACGTCGCCGCCCGGGTTCGATGCGGCGTAAGAGCGCCGCTTGTCCAATGTCGCATGGCCGGGGCCTGGCCTTGGCTTTGAGGGGATTCGCTCATGTTGAAGCAATACACCTTGCTGTCGCTGATTCTTGCCGGACTGTGCCTCGCGGCACCCGCACATGCTGCACCCAAGAAAGTCTGGATTACCTTGGGTGACGCGGCGTTTACACAGCTCAAGACCCTGGCGCCCGCGCTGCAGCCGGCCAAAAGCCAGCTGATGTCGGCCAGTGTTGCTGGCGTCCATCCCGAACAATCGCAAGTGGCAGAACGCGCCCATGCAGTCGAGGTGGATGAAGCCCTGCTGGCGAATCTCAGTGGCGCCGTGCATGAGTCGCTGCATCGCTGTGGCGGCTTTATTGCCCATGCCAGCCGCGCAGAAGCGCTGGCAGCACTGGATGGACCGGCGCCTGGCGCGAAGGTGGCGGCTCCCAGCTATACCATCAGCCAGCAAGCGGTGGTCACGCCCTTGCTGGCGCAGATGCAGGACAGCAATATCGCCAGCACCATCGTCGACATGTCGGCGTTCACCAATCGCTACTACACCACCAATAACGGCGTGAATGCTGCTAATTGGCTGATGAATCGCTGGAAGCAGCTGGCTGGCAGCCGTAGCGATATCAAGGTCGAACAATTCACCCATGCGGCGTTTCCGCAGAAGTCGGTGATCATGACCTTTGCCGGCACTGACAACGCGGGCGAAGTGGTGGTGCTGGGCGGCCATCTGGATTCGATCAACGGGGCGGGCACCAGCGAGACCACCCGCGCGCCGGGCGCCGATGACGATGCTTCCGGTATCGCCAGCCTGACCGAGGCGGCCCGCGCCATGATCGCCAGCGGCTACAAGCCGCGCCGCACCATCAAGTTCATCGGCTATGCCGCCGAAGAGGTCGGCTTGCGCGGCTCGCAAGACATTGCCAAGAAGTTCAAGGCCGACCAGGTCAATGTGGTTGGCGTCATGCAGCTGGATATGACCAACTACAAGGGCTCGGACAAGGATATCTATATCTACACCGACTACACCAATAGCGCGCAGAACAGCTTTGTCGCCAACCTGATCAGCACCTACCTGCCGACACTGCAGATCGGTTATGACCGCTGTGGCTATGGCTGCTCGGACCATGCGTCGTGGTACAACCAGGGTTATGCAACATCGATGCCGTTTGAAGCCGCCTTCAACGACGACGACCCGTATATCCACACCGCCAACGATACCTTCGCCAATACCGGCAACCAGGCGCTGCACGCCCTCAAGTTCGGCCGCCTGGCCGCAGCATTTGCGGTGGAGCTGGGAAGCGGCGGCACGGTGCAGCCGCCCAACGACAAAGTGGAGACCTTTACCGCCAATATCGCCAAGGGCGAGAAGCGTAACTATGGGCCGTTCAAGGTGGCTGCCGGTGGGCGCCTGCTGGCGGAGTTGAGCGGCAGCGGCGATGGTGATCTGTATGGCAAGACCGGCGCGGCGCCCACCACCAGCAGCTATGACTGCCGCCCGTATAAAACCGGCTCGGCCGAAAGCTGCACCATCAATGTCACAGCCAATAGCGATGTCTACCTGATGGTGAATGGCTATGCGGCTGCCAGCTATACCCTGAAGGTGACTTACCGCGCCCAGTAGCGCCATGCACGGTAGTCGATGTCGGCTTATGGCTGCAGCCCCTGCGCTGCGGCCATAGGCCGGTGCTTACAGCTCGCCGGTTTCCACCAGTTCGCGAATCCAGCGGATCGCATCGACATCGGTGTCGGTGTAGGCCGATTTCACATAGTCGGCGAAATAGGCATCGTCGCTGCCGCTGTCTACCTTGGCCTGGTCCGACAAGCTTGTCTGATAGGTAAAGCGCACGAACAGGGCGCCGGGGGAGGGCTCTTCGATGCTCATGGTGAAACTGCCACCCTGGTGCTGCTCGCTCGGGGCGGTGGCAAAGTGCACCTGCTGCTCGGCCACCAGGGTGATATGGTCATTGACCTGCAAGGGGCCCAGCTGCATTTCGCGCTTCAGCCAGCCTTCGCCGCGCTCGGTAATGCGCACGGCTTCCACCCCGACCAGGAATTCCTGCGGCTGCTCCACCCGCCGCAACAGGCCTTGCCATAGCTGCGAGCGGCTGATCGGCGTCAGCATTTCATTGTCCGGGTCGTTGATCTGGATCAGGTGCTCGAAGTGCATAGGGTATTCCTTTCAATAAGCCGGCCATTATATAGCGTGACGCCGACCGCGCTTGCCAGGGTTTTGCCCTGGCCGGCGCGGCATGGGGTGCGTGGGCCATGGCACGGCGGCTTGCGGCGCTGGGCTATGCCCCTATCGGCGCGGTTTGGCGGCAAGGTCGGCCGCTGCCGCTTCCAGCATGGCGCGGATCTGGCCGGTAATGGCTTTCAGGGTTGCCGGGTCGAATTCGCCCATCGCCGGGGTATGGATATGGCCGATCGGCAGGCTGCCAAGGCCCAGCTGCTCGCGCAGTCGCAGTGTGCGGTAGGAGATTTCATTGCTGAAGTAGCCGCCGCCACTGCCCTCTACCGCCGTCTTGCCCTGTAGCGCCGCCAGGCCGCCTGCGGCGAGTCGCTGCTCGGTCAGGGTGCGCACCCAGCGGTTGTCATGCACCGCATACGGTGTCTGCACGGTCAGCATTGCCTTGGCTGGCAGCGAAAACTCGATGAACTCGGCGCCGGACAGCTCCTGCGTCCCCAGATTGGGCAGGATGGGTGCGACCAGGCTGCCGCCGCTGTAGACATTGTCATTGTCGGGCGCACTCGATGAGCGGCGCCGGCCGGGAAAGCGCTCCAGGTCGAAATCACGCCGCCCCATGCTGACGGTGACCAGCATATCGATCTGCGGCCTCGCCCTGCCGGCTGGCAATGCCGGCGCGGTGCTGCGGCCGGCATCCAGCCTGTCTTGCCTTGCTATGGGGTGGCCGCTGAGCCAGGGCAGGGTCAGGCGTTCGATCATGCCGGCATCGAAATCAGCCTGGCGCACCGGAATCATGGCGGTTTCGATATGCACACGGCGCGGCTGGCCGCCGGCTTGCACGGTGAATTCGGCGCCATCGAGCAACAGGGCGTTCACACCGGAAGGATTACTCTGGGAGATGCGCCTATCCAGCAAAAACGGATCGAAACCAGTCAGCAGAATGCGCAGGGCAGGCAGGCTGCGGCCAGTTCGGGCGGGTGCAGGCCGCTGCGCATCGTCCGGAAAGGCAATATCGTCCATGCCACGGCTAGCCCACTCCAGCGCGGCGATGGCGGCTTGCCGGTCGGCCGCGAAAATCGGGAAGGCCGGCGACTGCTCGCGCAGAGTGCGGCTCAGGCCCAGCCGCGCCCAGTACAGCGGCCTATCGTCAAAGTCGGCTTGGCTATGGATGCGTTGGCGCGCCTGTTGCCAAAGCTGGCGTCCGTAGCGCTGCGCCAGTGCGGTGGCGGCACGGCTGTCTTCGGTCTTGGCCCAGTCTTGCGCGAAGCTGCTCTGCAGTTCGGCAAAGGCGCTGCCGATGCCGGGCAGCGCCGCTTGGGCTTGCGGCCGGCGGGCTTCTTCGACCGTGCCGGCAAGGGCACTCAGGGTAAGCAACAGACAGAGCAGCGGGCGCATAAGCATGGCAATCGGCAAGGTGGTCGCGCATTGTCCACATCCCGGCACGGGCGGGCAACCGGCTCGCTTGCAAAAGCGGGCTGGGCTGGGTAATGCTGCGCGCCACAGTAAGACAGCCAACAAAAAAACGGAGAAATATCGTGGCAAACCATGCATACCGACCACTGGCCCAGGTGCGCGCCGTCGGCGGGCCCTATGTTGATCAGGTGGTGGCGGATTTCCGGGCGCTGCCGGCGTCACTGGCCAGCGAGCCGCGCTATGGCGAGGCGCGCGCCTTGGCCGATGCCAGTGATACGCTGGATTGGCAGCAGCTGTTCACCCTGGAATTGTGGGTATTGCAGCTGATGCCGCGGCCGTTGCTGGAAGCGCGGGCGGCGCTTTTGGAGCAGCTGTTCAGCCACCCGGCCATGCCCCGGCCCAAGGCGGCCGAGCCGGACTACGAGGAGCGCTTGCGCAGCTGGGCGCTGAGCATGCAGTCAGAGCGGCAGTGGGCGTTTCGCAAGAATCTGCTGCGCGAACAGGAAGGCTGGCGCCTGCGCCGTCGCCTCAACGAAACCCTGCTGGCAGTCAGCGCACTGGCCGCCTTGCTGGCCTGGGTGGGCTGGCTGCTGGGCTGGCCAATGCTGATGGCACTGATGGCAGTGATCTGGCTGGGGGTAAGCGGCGCCTATGCCAGTGTGGCGCGGCGCATCCAGTCGGCCAGCGCCGGCCGGCCCGGCGAGAATCAGGGCGGTAGCGCGCTTGGCGATATCTGCGCGCTCGATATCGGCCAGGACAGCGTGGTGCAGGGCATGCTGCTGGGCGGGCTGTTCGCCTTGATCGGCAGCCTGTTGCTGGCGAGCGGCATGATGCAGCAGCTATTCAGCGAACCGGTCAATGCCACGCTGTTTCCGCAGCTGGCCAGCCTGCCGGCGGGGCCGGACTGGCTGTGGCGGATCAAGCCGACCGAGCTGGCCAAGCTGGCGCTGTGGAGCTTTCTGTTCGGCTTTGCCGAGCGCCTGGTGCCCGATGTGCTGGACAAGCTGACCGGCCGCCTGAAAGCGGCCGCGGCAGCCAGGAAATAGCTGGAGCAGGCGTGGTGTAGACACACGCCTGCCGAGCACCGTGCGCGCCGCATCGATACGGGCGTAGGTGCCTTGCGGGGATTGGCTCATGCCGGTCGGCGCTGCACCGTGCGGGCGCATTTGACGCCCGTTTGCAGCGCAGGGCCGGCGTATCGAGGGGGTTATGGATGAATAGCGCACGCTGACGCAGCGGCATCGAACCAAGCCCGACTTATCTCGCCGACTTGGCTTTGGCAGATTCGGTGCTGGGCGTCGAGAACGACCGTAAAGGGCAGCACGCCGGCCTTGTTGCCAAAGCGCCGCAACAGGGCTGCCGGTTGAGCCGGCGCGATCAGCTGCGGATAGCTGGGTGGGTGCGCGGCCAGAAAACGCAAGGCGTTCGCCCGCTCATCCACGGCCACGCCGAGAAACTGCGTGCTGCCATATTGCTGGGCCAGCGTTGCCAGGAGAGGCATTTCCTTGAGGCAGGGAGGGCATTCGCTGGCCCAGAAGTTGATCAGCACCGGTCGCCCGTGGAAATCGGCGAGGCGTACGAATGCCGCACCATCGAGAGTTGGCAGTTCCATTGAGCTTGCCGGTGCGGACGCATCTGCACCGGCAAGGTGGCTGGACAAGACAAGGCAGAGTACGAAGCTCTGCCATGTATGGCCTAATCTTGATCGGGTCATCAGAAAGTCAGCTTTGCGCCCACCATCCAGGTGCGCCCGATGTTGGGGCCCCAGATATGGGTGACGTCGAGTTTGCCTTCCGCGTCCTGCCACAGAAAGCTGTCGTGCTTTGCTTGGCGATAATTGAACACATTATTGACGCTCGCATAGGTCTCGATTGACTTGTTCCATCGGTAAGCGGCCCTCAGATCGACCGCCCAGAAACCAGGGCTCCGCTCGGGTTTGGCTGTACCGTCCAGGTTGTAGCGCGGGCTGCGGGCGTAATCGTAGAACTTGGCGAGATGCTGCGGGCCGGTATAGGTGGCGCGTAGGTTCAAATCCCAGGGCCCGGCGTTGTGGTCCAGCATCGCATTCAGGCGATAGTCTGGTCGAGAAAACAGCGTGCCCTGCATGGCGTTTGCGTCGAACCGGTACCAATAGCGCTCGAGGCCAAACGTGATGGCATCGCTTGGCGTTACCTGCCAGGTGCCGACCACGTCGGCGTTGTTCACGATGTAGGTGCCAGATGCTGGCTGCAAGAGGAAGTTGCCCGAGCCGGCTGCATCGTCGACGAACTGTGCGAGATTCCTGATGCGCGTATGGTTTAGCGAAGCGGTGACGGCAAAACGGTCGTCGGCATAGTTCACGGCATAAGAGATATTGTCCGATTTCTCTGCCTTGGCTTTGGTGCGATCGATGGCCGATGCTGTCAGCACATCATGCTCAAGCTCGAAGAATGAGGTCGGGAAACGGTAGCCCTGCCCGACGGCGAATCGGCTGGACAGTATGTCCGAGTGATGCCACAGCAGATTCAACCGAGGTGTGGCGATGCCGTTGTAAACATTGTTGTGGTCGTAGCGCAGACTGGCATTGGCTTCGAGCTGCTGGTTGAAGAATGTCTGGTAGGCCTGCACGAATACACCCGGCGTGCGGTAGCGGTAGGCGTCGGCATTCAAGCGCTCGACCCCATACGTTGGTGAACTCGGGTTTTGGCTGACCGAGCGACTGTTCAGATCCTCATATCGGTAGTTCAACCCGGCCGTGACAAGCGCGCTGCCAACCGGCATTCGGGCGCTGCTCTCCAGGTAGTACTGTTTTTGGCGGCCAAAGTAATTGGCGTCACCGCCATACCAGGAGTCTTGCTTGTGCTCCGCATAGCCCGCAGCGACATGCCATTCGACATCGCCGAACTGACGCTTGGCGGTGCCCGCAAACTGGTTGCGCTTGGTAAAGATGATCTGCGCAAGACCGAAGCGCCCCTCGCCATAGGGCGTTACCAGCGTGCCATCTGAAGGATTGACCCAGCTGTTCGCATCGGGTGACCCGTGCGGCCCCTTGCTGAAATCGAAGGGATTGCCGCTGGTGCTGGCTCGCACCGCATCGTAGTCCTTACCCAGGGGGCCGCCCATGCGCTTTTCGTCGAGATGGTCAAAACGTGCTTTGACCTTGAAGCCGCCCAAGTCGTCCAGGAACAGGCCTACCCCCGCCAATTTGCGGTCGTAGCCGGAGTATTGCGATATCCGCGATCCGACTTCATCGACGCTGTCATGTTTTTGAAGGGTGCCGGTGAAGGTTAGCGCGCCGCCTTCGAATGTTTGCGCGGCATAGGCTGCACCTCGACGGAAACCGACATTGCCGCCGCTGAGATCGACTTCCCCGCCGCCGCGAGACGGACGCTTGGTGACCAGGTTGACGGTGCCTGACAGGGACTCCGGGGCGATCAGGCTGGTGCCGGCGCCACGCGAGATGTCTACCCGCTCCAAACCGTTCAGCGACACCATGTCCAGACCATAGGCGTTGGAAACCGATGAGAAAACAGGCACGCCATCTAGCATCAGCGTCGTGAAGCGTCCTGGCAGATTATTCAGGGTGATATTGCGCACATTGCATACCGAGCATTCAAGCTGAACGTCGATACCCGGGCGATGTGACATCAGTTCGGTCAGGTTGGTCGCACCGGACTGTTCGATCTCCTTGGCGTTGATGGACTCGGTTTTGACGATGTCGTCGCGCAGTGCGCCTTGCCGGGTCGAATTTGGTCGGCCGGTGACGACGATCTGCTCCGGAATGCTTCCGCTGCTGCTTGCGGTTTGCATGTCTGGGCTTGTGGGCTCAGCGGCGTTGGCGATTAATGGGAACGCAAGTGCCACAGCGCGGCTAACGATGCTTCGTGATGGGTACATGGGCTTGCTTTCGAGCAATTGGATGAAGGTGGGCCAAATTTTGGAATGTTATAATGTAACGTGAGATGTTATATCATAACGAAAATTGTGATTAAGTGAATTTGCGTTCTGCTTAACGCACCATGCAAAAACGGTGAACCATGACAGCGCTGCGCAGCCCTGTTACCGGCCTGCCCGTGGCCGATCTGGCCGGCTGCTTCAGTGCCGGCAAGGCAATGCTGTTGAATCACGACCGGGGCCGAATTGCCGCTTTTGCAAGCGGGTGACCTTGGCCGAGGATGGCGTGACTGAGTTCAAGATCAATGCTTGACCGGTACGAGAGGGCGATGCACATATCGATGTGCAGTCGGGCAGGCATTCGAGAGGGGTAGTGGCGGTCGCGGCGTGAGGACATGCGGGCAGCAACGCGGCGGCTCGCAGCGCGACGGTGCTTGGATTACTTGCTGATCGATTCGATTGGCTCGCCTATGCCGCCGACTCTGGCGGCAAGCTGTCCGCTTCCGGAAAGCGCCAGGTGCCGGCTGTCGAGCGCCGCGCGGCCCGAACCGATGGTAAAGGTGGTCGATTCACAAAGGTGCTACACGAAGACGGCAGTGAAAACCGGCTGGCCAAGCGAGACGGTCAGGGCCAGCCCACGTCACAGGCGCGCAACGGGCCCGATCAGTTTCGCGACTGAAGTGTTGATCAGCGAACCGCTGGATAAGGTTGGCAGGCCAGCTAGAAGCTGGTCATACAGGCGGCGCGTCGCCTTGCTCAGATTGCGGCAAGGGAGCGCTGGCAGGGACGCCACCGGCCTGCTGGCTTGCAGTGGCTTGTTGTGCCAGCAGCAGATCCTGCCAGGACTTGGCCTTTTCCGGCAGATTGCGCAGCAGATAGGCCGGGTGATAGCTGACCACCACCGGCGTGCCGCGATAGTCGTGCAGCTGGCCACGCAGTCCGGAGATATTGGCGCTCTGGCCCAGCAAGGTCTGTGCGGCGAAGCGGCCCAGCGCCAGTACCACCTTGGGGCGCACCAGCTCCAGCTGGCGGTGCAGGAAGGGCGCGCACTGCGCCATTTCTTCCGGGGTGGGATTGCGGTTTTGTGGGGGGCGGCACTTCACCGTATTGAGAATGTAGACATTGCTTTGCCGCGTGCGCCCCACGCTGGCCAGCATGGCATCGAGCAATTGCCCGGACTGGCCGACAAAGGGCTCGCCCTGGCGATCTTCGTCGGCTCCCGGCGCTTCACCGACTACCAGCCAATCCGCCTCGCGCGGGCCGGTGCCAAATACCGGCTTGTTACGCTGCTTGCAAAGCTCGCAGGCAGTACAGCTGGCCGCCGCAGCCTGCAGCTGATCCCAGTCCATGCGTGCAATGGCAGCAAGGCGCTCGGCTGCCTGTGCGGTTTGCTGCGCTGCGGCCACTGCATCAATGGGTTCGGGCGCCGTATTGACCTGGGCCGCAGCTCTTTGTCTTGCCGCTGGCGCAAGCGGCCTGGCAGGCTCGGCCGGTTTAAGCGGGGCATGCGCTTGCGCATCGCGCTGCGGCTTGGTCGGTGCCGTTTCTGCCGCTGCCCGTGCAGGCTGGTGGCGGACGACCTCCTGCGGGCTGTCGAGCAGTTCCGGCCGCACCCATAGCGGCATCAGGCCCAGTTCTTCCAGGATCAGCGTGTGCTCGGCGCGATTCATCGTCCACCCTCATCCAGCGTCAGGGCCATCAGGATGGCATCTTCGCGGCCTTCGTGGGCACGGTAATAGCCGCGCCGCTGGCCGGTTTCGACAAAGCCGAGGCGGCGGTACAGCGAGCGCGCTGCCGCATTACCCTTGCGCACTTCCAGTATCAACACCGCACCACCTTGCTCGCCGGCCACTTCGATGATCTTGTCGATCAAGGCGCGGGCCAGTCCTTGCCTTTGCCAATTGCGGTGAACCCCGATGGTCAGCAATGAAACCTCGTCGATCACCTGTGATGTCAAGGCAAAGGCGGCAATGCCATCGGCCTGCTCGATCACCCAGCCCTGGTGGCCCTGTTGCAAAGAGTCGGAAAATTGCAACAGTGTCCAGGGGAAGTCCTGTAACGATGCTTCAATGGCGGCAACAGCCGGTAGATCCGCACCAGTCAACGGTCTGAGCTGCACAGCTGCAGTAAATTTGGAAGTCATGTGTAAATTTTCACGTCTCTACAGTGGGCTTATACCGGAGCAAACTGCGGTTTCGCGTGCATAATGCGCCGTCCTTGCATAATTCTCACCGGAAACTCTCATTATGGTTGCTCGCACCCCTGGCCTCGCTGTGGTGATCAATCTCGATTATCTGAATATCTCCAGCGAAATCTGTCAGCTGCTGTGGAATGAAGTCGAGCGCGCGATGATACAGGCAGGCTTTGCACTTGATGGCCGGGTTTTTGTCGCGCGCGATCAAATGGCTGCCGAAACCGCCCGCCTGGTGATGAAGTCGCTGGAGCCGGTATTCGATGCCTATGGCGTGTCGCAATTCGATGCGGTGCGCGAATTCTATTCCTACGACCTGTCTACCCGCGTCGACCTGAATATGGCGGGTGCGGCCGAGCAGCTCGAAGTGGAAATCACTGAATACAGTCATTGAGCGCCGGAGGTGCGTTGCGCGGCCTTCTTGCCATGCACCTCATCATCCGCTTGCCTTAGCCTCTGCTCCCTAAGCCTTCACCCGCTCGCTGGTCTTGAGCGCTACCTTGTCGCGGATATACAGCAACTCCAGCCGGTCGGCCGGCAATGTTTCGCCACGGGCGAATTGTGGCTCGGCCAGCGCCAGTACGCCGCGTGCGTGGGGAAAGCGACTGCCGTCACAGGCGCCGAGCTGGCTGCCATAGCGCTGCGCCAGGGCATCGCCCGCCACGGCAAAACCCGAGCCGACACCATGCCAGCCGGCGCCGGGCAGCTCGGGCAAGGCTGCCGGCCCTACTACCGTGGTGGCCACCACTTCCTGCCAGCCGCTCGTCTGCCGCTCGAACCCTGCCAGATACAACTCGTTCATGCGAGCATCGAGCACCGCAAGCACCCGCTCGGCCTCGCAGTCGGCTGCCAGTGCCGCCAGCGTGTTGACCGCCACCGTGGGAATGCCCAATCCATACGCCAGGCCCTGCGCGATGCCGCAACCGATGCGCAGGCCGGTAAATGACCCCGGCCCGACCGACAGGGCGATGCCATCGAGCTCGCTGAGCGTGGCGCCGGCATCGGCCATCAATTTTTGCAATTCCGGCAGGGTCATTTCCGCATGCTTTTGCTGGGCATGCCATTCCCGCGTCAACAATTCACCCCGGTAGCGCAGGGCGAGAGACAGGTATTCGGTGGAAGTGTCGAGCGCAAGCAGATTCATGACAGACAGCCGTTGAGAGTGGCGGCGATTTTAGCATGCAGGCTGCATCGGCTTGCTGTCGTGGCTTGGTGCACTGACTTAGTGCCCGGATTATGCGCAAACCCACCAGCTGTCCGGGTTATACCCTGAACCACAGAGGACACAGAGTGCGCAAAGGGGGCACAGGGGGCGCAGATAAATTCAACTATGTACCAGCCAGGTGTGGCGGGCACCCGCAGTGAATCCGCGCGCAATCGCGCACTGGCCGTATGCACCAGGCTTGCTGCTTGGCCCCGCGCCTGGCGAACAGGGCCGTAAGGCGCAATGCGTTCGTGGCGCCGGCGTCGCCACTGCGCTAGCGCTGCGCGGTCGGCCTATCGATCCTGTTTGCTGTTGTGCGCATATCTGGAACGGGGCGGGCAAATGTGCTGGCAGAGAGCATGGCAAGGCGACACCGGCGGACTGCTTTTGACCTGGCCCGCTTTGCTCTGTGCCACCTCTGTGCTTTCTGTGCGCTTCGTGGTTCAAGGTGTTGGGCTTTAGTTTGCTGTGGTTCAAGGTATGGGGTTCTGCACTCCCCTTGCATGAGGCTTGGCAGATTCAGCTTAAGCAGCGGCTGGTTAACGGTTAAAATGCAGCCTTCAGGGCCGGTGATTGCATTGCCGGCCTCAATTGTTTTCAGCGAGCCCACTGCCATGTCACCCTCCATGTCCTCGATTCCCGAACTGATCGCCGAGCTGGCGGCTGGCCGCATGATCATCCTGATGGATGACGAAGACCGCGAGAATGAGGGCGATCTGGTGATGGCGGCCGAGCATGTCACGCCGGAAGCGATCAACTTCATGGCTAAATTCGGCCGTGGCCTGATCTGCCTGACCCTGACCGAGGCGCGCTGCCGGCAGCTGAATCTGCCCTTGATGGTCAGCAAGAATGGCGCCTCGCATGGCACCAATTTCACCCTGAGCATCGAGGCGGCCGAAGGGGTGAGTACCGGTATTTCGGCGGCAGATCGCGCCCGCACCGTGCAGGCGGCGGTGGCGCGCGATGCGCGGCCCAGCGATATTGTGCAGCCCGGCCATATCTTCCCCCTGATGGCGCGCGAAGGCGG
>NZ_JAYRLZ010000337.1:0-4116 GCF_041904975.1 Chitinimonas sp.
GACGCCAGCGGGTCGCCAGTCTGGCGTGCCAGACTGGCCAGCTCGCGCAAGTCGGCCAGAATTGCCACCGGGCGCGCCAATTGGCGATCGAGCTGCAGAGCCTGTTGCAAGCTCGGCGCAGCGAGATCGAACTTGCCCAGCAGGCGTGCCGCCCGCCCCTGCAGCCGCAGGGCGTTGGCGCGCTCGCCAGGCTCGATCTGCGCTTGCGCCAGCGCAGCAGCGGCGAACCGGGCCACCTCCTGCCAGTCGCCCGCCTTCAGCGCCAAACGGGCGCGCAAATTCAGCACTGCTGCCTGCAAGGCCGGCGCGCCAGGCAATTGCTGCGCCGCATCGAGCGATAGCGCCGCCTGCTGCGGCTGCCCTGCTGCCTCATCCAGCAAGGCCAACTGGTAATGCGCCTCCGCCTTCAAGCGTGCCGGATACATCACTCCAGCCAGCAGCGCATCGAGCTGCGCGCGCGCCTGGGCTGCCTGGCCCATCGCCTGTAGCGCCTGCGCCTGCCCGAGCAGGGCGCTGCCGGCATTGTCCCAGTCGTCCAGCGCGGCATAGCGGCGCGCCGCCTCCTGCCACAGCTGCTGCGCCTTGGCCCAGCGTGCTTCGCCACCGGCGCGACTTGCGGCCATGGCGCTATCGCGTGCCGCGCGCGCCAGCGACGGCTCAGGCGGCAGTGGTGTGCCGCAGGCGGCAAGCGCCAGGGCCAGTATCAGCATGGTCAGGGCCCTCATCAGCGCACTCCCTGGCTATCGCTACGCGCCGGCATGGCCGGCGTTGGCGCCAGCAGACGATTCATCGGCCAGCTGCCATTCACCGCATCGACGCTGTCATTGCCCTTGCGCAGCAGATCGCGCCCGTCGCGCACCAGCTCGACGCTATCGGGCCCGAGCTGTTGCAACAATTCGTGCGCGTACTTGCTGCTTTGCTGCAGATTGCCAAGCGTCTGGTCGGTCTTGTCGAGCAAACCGGGCAGACGGCCCGACACCGTCTGCAAGGCCGCGTCGGCATGCTCCAGCGTCTGCCGGGTGGACGCCAGTACCGCCGGCACCTCCTTGCCGGACAGGCGATTCACATTATCGAGCGCGCTATTGAGCCGCTCGCGGGTATCGTTGAGCCCGGCGGTAAAGCTGCGCAGATTGGCAATGGTCTGGTTCAGGTCGCCCTGCGGATCATTCAGCCGGCGCATTTCGCCCTCCACCTCGCGTATCACCGGCATGGCGCGGTCATGCACCTCGCGCAGGATATCGTCCATGCTGCGCGCCGGAATGAATTCCAGCTCGGCATTGGCCTGTACCTGTGGCCGCTTCAAGTCGCCCAGGCCGACATCGATATAGCCATCGCCAATCAGTCCATCCTTGCCGACCCGGCCGACCGAATCGGGGCGTATCCAGCGCAGATAGCGGTTCTCGATCTGCACGCCGATACGCACCCGCCCCTTGTCATCCAGCACCAGGCTGCTGACTTCGCCGATGGTGAAGCCGGAAAACTTCACCGCCATGCCTAGTCGCAAGTCGGTGCCGGAGTCGCTGACAAACACCAAGGGCGTCTTCGGTTCGAAATAGCCCTGACGCCAGGCAAACAGCAGGATCACCGCCAGGGCGCCGGCCAGGGCAGTGAGGCCGAATGCAGCCAGCTTCAGCGGCAGTGCGCGAAAGCGCGCGTCGGTTTCAAGCACGATGGTCATGCAATACCTTCTGTCTCGATGGCGGCAAAAGCCCCCCAGATGGCCGCCGGGCAGGCCGGGCCGATCACCAGCCAGCCCGCTTCAGGGCAGTATCGCGCAAACTGCTGCGCCAGCCTGTCCGCCATCTCGTCTTCAAACTGACTGAACCATTCGCTATCAGCCACGATCAGGCGGGGCGCCGACATCAGCGTGCGCACGGCACATACCAGGGCGCGCTGGCGCCGGTTCAGATGATCGACCCTGGCCTGCAGCAGCAGCTGTGGCGCCGGCTCGCCGAACCCGGCGAACAGGGTACACAGTCGCTGTAACTCCGCCTGGGTCGGCGCCCCCATACCAAAGCCTGCGATCAGCAATACATTTTCCCATACGCGCAAATTGGCCAGCAGCCCGCCACTGGCCGGCAACCAGCCGCGCGGCGCGCTTACATCATCGAGCAAGCGGTATAACAGGGCATCGCGCGCGGCGCTGGCCGGCGCTGCCGTGCAAGGGCACCAGTGCCGGGCGCCGCCGGAAAACGGCCGGGAAAGCTCGTTCATGCGTAACGCCCCAGCAAGATAAACAGCAAATCCAGCGCAAACAGGCTGGCCAAGGCGCGCATCACCGCACTCGATGCCGCCACCGGCACATCGGTCGGCGTGCCGTTGCTGGCCAGGCCACGCGCGCAGGCCACCCCGGCCAGCAAGGCGCCAAACGCCAGGCTCTTGGCCAGACACAGCGCCACCGTTGCCGGGGACAAGACCAATGAGAGGCGCAGCAGTTCATGGCGCCAGCCAAAGCCCGCCACCCCCAGGGCACCCGCCACAATCGCCACCAGGGCAAAATAAAAGGTCAGCGCGGTGGCCGACAGCAACATGCCCAGCACCCGTGGCAGCACCAGAAAGCCGCCGATATCGACACCCAAGGCGGTCAGCGCACGGATTTCGCCATGCATGCGCATCAGCGCCAGCTCGCTCGCCATGGCCGAACTGGAGCGCGCGGTCAGCAAGATGGCAGTAAGCAGGGGAGCCAATTCGGTCAGGGTGATCGAGGCCAGCAAACGCAAGGCACCCTCGCCGCTCTGGCCGATCTGGTAATGCAATTGCGAGGCGACGATGCCGCCCACCGCCGTGCCGACAAACAGCACCACCGGCAGCGCCTGGATACCGGAGAAATACACTTGGCGCGCCAAGGCACGGCGCACCGGCCAGTGGCGCAAGGCACCGACGCTCAGCAGCACGCTCCGCCAGAATCGCAAGGGTTTCAACACGGCTGGCCCACGACTATCGCCCACATTGGAAGATTCAATTTAATGTCCCTGATACCGGCGGCTTATACTATCGGCCGATTCGCCAGTCTGGCGATATTCGCCTGATCCAAGCATCCAGCAAAGGAATATGCCATGTCCACTAGCAAGCACAGCAGCCTGTTGATCCTCGGCTCCGGCCCGGCCGGCTACACTGCCGCCGTCTACGCTGCCCGCGCCAACCGCAAGCCCCTGTTGATCACCGGCATGGCACAAGGCGGCCAGCTGATGACCACCACCGATGTGGACAACTGGCCGGCCGATGCCGATGGCGTGCAAGGCCCCGAGCTGATGCAGCGCTTTCAGAAGCATGCCGAGCGTTTCGGCACCGAAACGGTGTTCGACCATATCCACACCGCCAAGCTCACCGAAAAGCCGATCCGCCTGATTGGCGACGCCGGCGAATATACCTGCGATGCCCTGGTCATTGCGCCTGGCGCGTCAGCGCAATACCTGGGCCTGCCTTCGGAAGAAGCGTTCCACGGCAAGGGCGTGTCGGGCTGCGCCACCTGTGACGGCTTCTTTTACCGCAACCAGGAAGTGTGCGTGGTGGGTGGCGGCAATACCGCCGTGGAAGAGGCACTGTATCTGGCCAATATCGCCAGCCATGTCACCCTGATCCACCGCCGCGATACCTTCCGCGCCGAAAAGATCCTGATCGACCATCTGATGGAAAAAGTGGAAAGCGGCAAGATCAGTCTGGCGCTCAACCACACCCTGGACGAAGTGCTGGGCGACAACACCGGCGTGACCGGCGTGCGCATCAAGTCCACCACCGATGGCAGCACCAAGGACCTCAAACTGACCGGTTGCTTCATTGCAATCGGCCACAAGCCCAATACCGACATTTTTGCCGGCCAGCTGGAAATGAAGAACGGCTATATCGTCACCAAGAGCGGCAATGAAGGCAACGCCACTGCCACCAGCATCCCCGGTGTGTTTGCCGCGGGCGACGTGCAGGACCATATCTACCGCCAGGCGATCACCAGCGCCGCCACCGGCTGCCAGGCCGCGCTCGACGCGGACAAGTATCTCGACAGCCTGAAGTAATGCCTGGCTAAACCCAGGCCCGCAACACAGCGATCACCCAAGCACGCAAAGCCCCCCGTAGGCCAGCCTTCCGGGGGCGCTTTTGCCCCGGCGACATCGCTATGTT
>NZ_JAYRLZ010000032.1:0-24324 GCF_041904975.1 Chitinimonas sp.
GAAGACCTGAACAGCGAAAAGACCGTGTTCGATGATGTGGCCGAAGGCCGCGACATCCTGCAGGTTGGCCGCTTTGAAATGCCCAGCCGCGCCTATCTGGGCCGCTTCAATTTCAAGGGTGGCGATCAGCAGAAGATCGTCGGCAATCTGTCGGGCGGTGAGCGCGGCCGTCTGCATCTGGCCAAGACCCTGCTCAAGGGCGGCAATGTGCTGCTGCTGGATGAACCGTCCAACGATCTGGACGTGGAAACCCTGCGTGCACTGGAAGATGCGCTGCTGGAATTTGCCGGCACCGTGTTCGTGATCTCGCATGACCGCTGGTTCCTCGACCGGATCGCCACGCATATCCTGGCAGCCGAAGGCGAATCGCAATGGACCTTCTTTGACGGCAATTACCAGGAATACGAAGCCGACAAGCGCAAACGCCTGGGTGAAGAAGGCGCCAAGCCGAAGCGGATTCGCTATAAGCCGATCAGCCGGTAAAGCACGATTTGGCTTTGCCGGTTCTCACTATGCAGCACTAGCCCCGGGAAACCCGGGGCTTTTACGGCGGTGAGCCAACACAGGTCGTTTCGCTGTTTTAGTCCCCCCCTCCGCCCCCGCCGCCGCGGGGGAACCGCGCCGATTGGTGAGCTGGCAGGTCGGGATTCATCCCGACAGCGCCGCCAGATACGCCCGTATGGCGGCCCTTGGCCGCCTGTCGGGTGTAAAACCCGACCTACATCATCCCCTTACCGTGAGCCGAGTACACCCATGAAGAAAATCGTCATCCTCGCCTGCCTGTCCATCTTGGCCGGCTGTGCCGCAACCGGCCCGAAAATGGCCGCCATCAAGTCGTCCATCCCTGCAATCAGCGCGGATCAGGGGCGTATTTTCTTCTACCGGCCCGACAGCTTTGTCGGCGGCGCCATCCGGCCGGAGATTCGACTCGATGAACAAGCAGTGGGCAACTCGGTACCGGGCGGCTTCTTTTTTGTCGACCGCGCCCCTGGCGAACACGAGGTGGCGGTCAGTACCGAAGTGACGCGCAATACCAAGCTGTATCTGGCGCCCGGCCAAAAGCGCTATATCCGCACAGCCGTTTCGATGGGCTTGCTGGTAGGCCGGGTCACGCCGGAGGAAGTCGATGCCGCCCAGGCCGAATCCGAGCTGCAGTCGCTGAGCTATACCGGCTCGCCAGCCCTGCTGCAGGCCGACACCCAGGCGCGTACCGTGGCCTACACCGCCCCGACCGTGGCCGAGCCAGTAGTCGTCGCAGCCGCCCAGCCGGAGAAAGCCGCTAGCGCAGCACCAGCGGTGGCAGCGCGGACCGAGCCAGCAACCGTTGCCGCACCGGCAACAATCACCGCAGCACCCGCGCCAGCCGCAGCCGCCCCGCTCATTCCCGCCGCGAAACCAGCCGCCGCCACCCCACGCACACTCGGCCCCGCCTCCTACACGGTGGACAAGATGGCGCGCGAACAAGGCTGCCAGGGCGATGCCGCCTGGCTGGTAAAGGAAGCCGCAAATGGTGATAGCTACCAGGTGAACTGTGCCGATGGCCGGGTGATCACGGCGGTATGCACCAGCAACCAATGCCGTATCGGTAACTGATAGCCGCCCATGGACCAGCAAGCCTATGAAATGCTGGTGTGGAGCCTGGAGGGCGAGGCGCGTGATCGCCCAGCCCTGTTCCGCGCCAAGGTAGTGGCGATCAGCGCCTTTGCCTATCTGGTGCTATTTGGCTTGCTGGGCGCGCTGTCGCTGGGCGGTTTCTGGCTGTTCAGCTGGGCGCGGGACAGCCATTCCTTACGCGTCATTGTGGCGCTGGCCGTCTTGGGCCTCGCCCTGTTGCCGGTGATGCTGCTCACCCTGCGCATGTTCCTGACGCGGATACCGCCGCCCGAAGGGCGGGTACTCACCGCCAGCGAAGCACCCAAGCTGTTCCAGTTCCTCGCCAAGCTGCAGAAAAAGCTCAAGGGCCCGCCGATTCACCGGGTGTTGATCAGCGGCGACTTCAATGCATCCATTTCCCAGGTGCCGCGCTTCGGCCTGTTTGGCGGCCACCGCAACTATCTCTTGCTGGGTCTGCCGTTTCTGCATGCCATGGCCTCGCGCGAAATGATGGCGGTGATCAGCCATGAATACGGCCATCTGGCCGGCAGCCACGGCAAGCTCAGCGCCATGATCTATCGGCAGCGGCTCACCTTTGGCGCCATACACCAGCATGCCAGCGCACGGCGCGACAGCGGCGATATCGTCAACGGCATCTTTGCCAGCCTGCTCGACCGCTTTGCCCCGATCTACAACGCCTATACCTTTGTGCTGTCGCGGCAGAACGAATACGAGGCCGATGCCGCCGCCTGCCGGGTAGCCGGGCCGCAAGCCAGTGCCCATGGCCTGATCCGCAGCGCCCTGCTGGCCGACTGGCTCAGCGAGCAGTTCTGGCCGCGCCTGTTTGCCCAGGCCAGCCAGCGCGCCCAACCCGCCTTTATGCCCTATACCGCCATGCGCAAGGTGGTGGGCGCCACCATGAGCGAGTGGGCCACCAAGGAGCGCCTGCAAGCCGCCTGGAATCAGGATTCCGGCCTGCACGACACCCACCCCTGCCTGCGCGAACGGCTCAATGCCATCGACCAGCCGGCCAGCTTGCCACCGGCGGTGGATGGCAGCGCCGGCGACGCCATGCTGGGCGAGCTGGCACACAGCCTGTCGCGCGAATTCGACGAGCGCTGGTGGCAGGCGAACAAGGCCGACTGGCAGGAACACCACCGCCGCCATCAGCGCGCACACAACCGCATTGCCGAGCTGGCCGCCCGGCCGGTCGACACGCTTACGGCAGGCGAGCTGCAGGAATATGCCCTGTTACATAGTGAATTCGGCAGCAAGGATGCCGCACGCGCCGCCCTGCGCCATCTGCTCGATCGCCCCGGCGAGCGCTTTGCCCGGCCGGTAATGCTGTACGGGCAGCTATTGCTGGAAGTGGATGATGCACAGGGCATCGACTACCTGATGCAGGCCTGCCAGCTCGCACCGAGCCTGTGGCAAGACTGCGCACAAATCGGCGGCAGCTGGCTGTTTGCCCACAAGGGCGAGCAGGCAGCCGAACAGTGGTTTGAATTGCTGCATGCCAAGTTTGCCAGCTAAGGGCCGGCGGGCCACCAGCAGTGACTGCGCCGGCTATACCGGCTGCGAAACAGAGCACGGCGGGCGCCGGCAAGCGAGCTCCCGCGCCGCAGTGCTGATCAGATGGTGATCACGATCTTGCCGAAGCTGTCGCCAGCCACCAGTTGCCGGTAGGCAGCCGGCGCATCGGCAAACGCATATTGCCGGTCGATCACCGGCCGCAGCTGGTGCAAATCGATCGCCCGGTTCATCGCCTCGAAGCTCTCGCGGTGGCCGACACTGGTGCCCAACAGCCGGGCGCGCTTGTACATCAGGGCGCGGCTGATTTCCGGCCCGCCGCCAAAGCCACCCAGAAAGCCGATCAGGGCAATGCTGCCATCCTGGCGCACCGCATGGGCCGATTGTGCCAGGGTACCGGCGCCGCCCACTTCCAGCACTGCATCCACGCCCTCGCCGCCCAGCACATCACGCGCAGCCTGGCCCCAATCGGGCGTATCGCGATAATTGATGGTGTGGTGCGCCCCGAGGGAATGCGCCCGCGCCAGCTTGGCATCGGAGCTGCTGGTAATGATCACCCGCGCCCCCATGATGCGTGCCAGCTGCAAGGCAAAGAGCGACACGCTGCCGGTGCCTTGCAGCAGCACGGTCTGGCCGGCGCGCAGCTCGCAGGCCATCAGCGCATTCCAGGCGGTAACCGCAGCAATCGGCAAGGTGGAAGCTTCGGCATCGCTCAGATGTGCCGGTGTGGCGACCAGCGACTGCTCGTGCAATACCGCATACTCGCGCAGCATGCCGGGCAGCGGTCCGCCCAGCTTGGCCTTCTGATGCGCCTCGACCATGCGACCGGCCATCCAGTTGGTGGTGTATTGCGTAGTCGCCCGCTGACCCACTTGCCAGCGGGTGACGCCGGCGCCGACGGCGGCCACCACGCCGGCGCCATCCGATACCGGAATGAAGGGAAGCGGCATATCAGGCAGATAGTTGCCTTCGGCCACCACGCGGTCGCGATAGTTGAGCGATACGGCGCCGACCCGCAGCAATACCTCGCCCTGCCCGGGCTGGGGCATGGGCAGATCGACCTGCTGCAGATGGTCGATGCCGAATTGTTTGAGGTGGTAGGCCTGCATGGCGTTACTCGCATAGGGTGAAAGGTGTTCACACGATAATCACCAACCATAACGCGATAAAGCCAGTTAATCGCCATACACTATTGCGTTATGAAGCAGTAAAGCCCCACCCTGCCATCGAGCCAAGCCATGAAATCGCACGACCGCCATGCCGAAATCCTCGCCTTTGTTACCGTGGCGAAGCTGGGCAGCTTTGCCGCTGCCGCCACTGCGCTCGGGCTGACAGCCTCGGCCACCAGCCGCAAGCTGCAGGCACTGGAAGCCAGGCTCAACACGCGCCTGCTGCATCGCACCACCCGGCAGCTGAGCCTGACCGAAGCCGGCGCGCAATATCTGGCGCGCTGCGAGCGCTGGCTGGGGGATTTGCGCGATGCCGATGCCGAGCTGGCCGATCTGCAATCGGCAGTACGTGGCTGCCTGCGGGTCAGCGTGCCGCTCAATGTCGGGCGCCTGATGGTGGTGCCGAACCTGCCCGACTTTCTGGCACGCTATCCGGCGCTGGATGTCGACCTCGACTTTTCCGACCAGTATGTCGATCTGCTCGGTGGGCGCATCGATGTAGCCGTGCGCATCGGCCAGCTCAGCGATTCGCGCCTGGTGGCGCGCAAGCTGGCCGACAACCGCCGCCTGCTGGTCGCCGCACCGCACTATCTGGCCGCTCACGGCACACCGGCACACCCGGCGGAACTGAGCCAGCACAGCTGCCTGCACTATGCCTATTACCAGGACGGCGATATCTGGCGGCTCCATCGTGGCCAGGAAACCGTGGAAGTCAGCGTGGCCGGCCGCATTCGCGCCAATAATGGCGAGGCGCTGTATGAGTCCGCGCTGGCTGGTTTCGGCATCCTGAAAACTGCGCAGTGGACCCTCGCCCCCGCCCTGCGCGATGGCCGCCTGCTACCGGTTCTGGACGACTGGCACTTCGCCCCCAGCGCGGTGTGGGCGGTTTACCCGAGCAACCGCTACCTGTCGCCCAAGGTCAGGGCATTTATCGACTTTTTTGCCGGGCGCTACGCCGCGTGAGCGACCCACCTGCCCCTCTCCCGCAAGCGGGAGAGGGTGGCCCGCACGGGCCGGGTGAGGGCAGTCTTGTTTCACCCATCAGGTCCGCTTAAACCCCCATTAACCCATTCGCCCAGCAAATCCCCGGGCAGACATTCGAGCAATGGCTAGATTGATTCGGTACTCCCCGATCAACCCACCAGAACTGGAAACGCCATGCTCCGCCGTTTGCTCCCAGCCGCCCTGCTCGCCCTTGCGCTACCGGCACTCGCCCACCAATCCGGCGCCTATCTGCACGATGATCGCGCCGACATCGATCATTCCACCTGGATGAGCGTGATCGATGGCAATACGCCGCTGCGCGATCTGTCGCTGGCCGGCACGCACGACAGCCTGTCTTACTACGGCGGCGATATCGTGCAGACGCAGAGCCTGAGCCTGGCCAACCAGCTGCGTTCCGGCATACGGGTATTCGATGTGCGCTGCCGCCATATCAATAATGTGTTCGCCATCCACCATGGCCTGGTGTTCCAGAAGACCATGTTCGGCGATGTGCTCAATGGCATGGCCGATTTTCTGCGTCGCAATCCCAGTGAAACCATCCTGATGTCGGTGCAGGAGGAATACACCCCTGAGGGCAATAGCCGCAGCTTCGAAGCCACTCTTGCCGACTACAAGGCGCGTTATGGCAGCCTGCTGTGGGAGCCAAGCAGCCAGACGCCGACACTGGGCGAGACGCGCGGCAAGATCGTGCTGATCCAGAATTTCACCGCCCAGCGCCGCTATGGCCTCGACCCGGCGCAGTTTCATGGGCAAGGCGACTGGATTCTGAATACCAATTGGGATCTGTACGCCAAATGGGAAAAGGTCAAAGCCCAGCTCGGCCTTGCCAGCGCCAACTTTGGCCGTGGCTATTACACCAACGGGCTATCGGCCTCGACCGGCTCCTTCCCCTATTTTGTCGCCAGCGGCCACTCCAGCCCGCAAACCGGCGCACCACGCCTGCTCACCGGCTTGACTACGCCGGGCTGGCGCAACAGCTATCCGGACTTTCCGCGCGTGGGCTGCTTCTGGGGTATTTGCAGCATTGCCTTTGAGGGCACCAATGATCTGACCCACCAGTACATCGTGAACAACCGGCCGCGCTATGTGGGCTGGATCACCATGGACTTTCCCGGCAATAGCCTGGTCGACACCCTGGTGCAGCTCAATTACCCGCGCTGCAGCAGCTGGGTGAATGGCGGTGGTGCCCGCTACGGCGAGGTATTCCAGCAGGGCGGCCAGTACTACCGCGCGCTGAGCGCCGGTCGCTACGGGCCGCTGCCGGCCGCTGGCAGCAGCAATGCCCAGTGGCAATATCTGGGCAATGCGCCACGCTGCCAGGTGTTCTGAGCCTCTTTTTTCGCAAGCGGGAGCGGGCGGCGCAGCACCGGCTGAAGGAAGCCGGCAAGGGGTCGCTCGCCCAAACCGACCAGGGCTCAAGGCTTGATATCCGGCACCACCTGGCGGATTGCCGCATTAAGCCTTTCCATGGTGGCCGCATCCACCTGTTTGCTGCACATCAGATAACGCTTGAGGCCCTGCGGTGGGTCAGGAAAGTCGAAACGCACGATGCCCATATTGCCGGGTGGGCTGCTTTGCTCCAGCACCGACAGATCATCCTGATCGATCAGCATATAGTCGGCACGGCGGTTTGCGATCAGCTTCACCAGCTGCAGCGGCGATACGCTGGCGCGCATGGCCGGCCGTGGCAGTGCGGCAATGCGGGCATCCAGCTCCGGCCCGTAGGAAACGCCATCGACCACACCCAGTGTCAGATTCGGGTCGGCAAACAGGCTGGCCAGGGTCTTGTGGGCGCGTATCTGCACCACAGCATGCGGCGCCGCCAGCACAACATGGGGCGGATCTTGATGAATGGGCAGGGAAAAGCGCGCATAGGCCTCGCGCTCAGGCAGCTTGTACCAGCCGGGTGAACAGATCGGACGATTGTTCGCTTGCAGATCAGCGGTAATCCGCCGGACCGGAATCTCCTCGAAAGCGACCGGCACATTGGCACGAAGGAATACCGCTGCCATGCGCGTCAGCAAGAAGCCAGCCGGGCGGCCCTGCTCGGTATAGGAATACGGCGGCTTGTCGCGGTATTCGATGGTGATCAGCGGGCTGGCCAGCGCTGGGGCCAGCATCATTAGCGAAAGCAAACGCATCATGTCGGGAACAGGGCGCCCAGCAGGGCTCAGCAACAGGTTTTCACGGAGGAGGCACTGTCAATCCGGCCGCCATTGCGTTTCAGCATAGTCCCCGCTGCTGGAAGTTTCGCGCAGTGTGCCAAAAACAAACAGGGCGGCTTGTGGCCGCCCTGTGCTTGGCATCGGCCCGATAGCGCTTACCACACACCCAGATACGCCAGCATGCCCTCGGCCGCCTGGCGGCCTTCGAATACTGCTCTCACCACCAGGTCGGCGCCGCGCACCTGGTCGCCACCGGCAAACACCTTGGGGTTGCTGGTCTGGTGCTTGAACGCTTGCCGCTCGGCCGCCAAGGTGCGGCCACGATCGTCAACCTGAATGCCATTGGCGGCAAACCATTGCTCCGGCTGCACCTGAAAGCCGAAGGCAATGATGACGTGATCGCAGGCGATGGTTTGTTCCGAGCCCGGCACCACCACCGGCGAGCGCCGGCCTTTGGCATCGGGTTCGCCCAGCTGAGTGCTCACCAGTTTCACGCCAAGTTTGCCGTCTGCCCGCGACTCGATGCCGACCGGCTGACGATTCCACAGGAATTCGACGCCCTCTTCCTTGGCGTTCCCTACCTCGCGCTTGGAGCCCGGCATATTGGCCTCGTCGCGGCGATAGGCGCAGATCACCGATTCAGCCCCCTGGCGGATGCTGGTGCGGTTGCAGTCCATGGCGGTATCGCCGCCACCAAGCACCACCACCTGTTTGCCGGCCATGCTCAGGTGGCGCTCGCCTTCCGGCAGCGTTTCCATGCGATGGCGGATATTGTTGACCAAAAACGGCAGCGCCTCGATCACACCGGGCAGGTTCTCGCCGGGGAAGCCACCTTTCAGGTACTGGTAGGCGCCCATGCCCATGAATACTGCATCGTATTCAGCCAGCAGACTGGCAAATTCCACATCGCGACCGATTTCGGTATTGAGGCGGAATTCCACCCCCATGCCTTCCAGAATGGCGCGACGGGTACGCACCACGTCTTTTTCCAGCTTGAACTCGGGAATGCCGAAAGTGAGCAGGCCGCCGATCTCTTCATAGCGATCGAACACCACTGGCCGCACGCCATTGCGTATCAGCACATCGGCGCAGGCCAAGCCGGCCGGGCCGGCACCGATGATGGCGACGCGCTTGTCGGTCCACACCACCTGCGACATATCCGGCCGCCAGCCTTGCTTGAACGCCTCGTCGGTAATGTACTTTTCCACCGAACCGATGCTGACCGCACCAAAGCCGCCCTGGTTCAGGGTACAGGCGCCCTCGCACAGCCTATCCTGCGGGCAGACCCGGCCGCAGATTTCCGGCAGGGAGTTGGTCTTGTGGCTCATCTCGGCCGCTTCGAACAAACGGCCTTCCTGCACCAACTTGAGCCAGTTGGGAATGTAGTTGTGAACCGGGCATTCCCATTCGCAATACGGGTTGCCGCAGTTAAGGCAGCGCCCGGCCTGATCGCCGGCATCGCCCTTGTTCAACGGTGCATAGATTTCAATGAAACGCTGCTTGCGAAAATCGGCCTCGAATTTCTGACCGGGATCGCGCGGCAGGTTGAGAAACTGGAATACATCACCCATGGTGGTTTCCTTCACATCGGCCGTGATTGCACTGCCGAAAATCAACTTCTGTGGACACAGAGGTCACGGAGAACACGGAGCACACAGAGAAAACCAAACAAGTTTTCTCGGGTTTGCTTCTGCCTTCTCTGTGCGCTCTGTGCCCTCCCTAATCTCTGTGTCTACAGGTTTACGGGTTTGCCTTAGTCCTTCAGCAAACTGTCGAGCTTGGCCGCCTTCGGTTTGACCAGCCAGAAGTAATCGACGTAATCATCGAAGTCTTCCAGGATCTGGCCGCCGATCACCGAGCCGGTCAGCGCCACATGCTGTTCGATCTTTTCCTTGAGGAAGGCGCGGTACTGGCCCATGGCCTCGCCATTGATCAGGTGGATATCGATCAGCTCATTGTTGTAGCGGTAGGCAAACTTCTCGTCGCGGTCGTAGACGAAGGCGAAGCCGCCGGTCATGCCGGCTCCGAAGTTCAGACCGGTCTGGCCCAGCACGATCACGCAGCCGCCGGTCATGTATTCGCAACCGTGGCTGCCGATGCCTTCCACCACGGCCAGCGCGCCCGAATTACGCACGGCAAAGCGCTCGCCTGCGGTGCCCGAGGCGAACAGCGCGCCGCCCGTGGCGCCGTACAGGCAGGTGTTGCCGATAATGGCGCCATCGTGCGGCTCATACATCACCCCGGCGGGCGGGTAGATCACCAGCTGGCCGCCATTCATGCCCTTGCCGACGTAATCATTGGCGTCACCTTCCAGGGTCAGATTGAGGCCCTTGGCATTCCACACGCCAAAGCTCTGGCCGGCCGAGCCTTTCAGGCGGATATCCAGGCAGCCATCGGGCAAGCCGTCGGCGCCATGGGCGCGGGCGATTTCGCCGGACAGCCGCGCGCCGATCGAACGATTGATATTGCGCACCGTATATTCCAGCGTCAGCGGCGAGCGGGCGGCGATGGCTGCGGCGGCATCCTTCACCATGCGCTCGGCCAATTCGCCCTTGTCGAAGCTCGGGTTGCCCTCGCTGACGCAGTAGCGCGGCTCATCCTCCGGAATGCCGCCCTGCGACAGCAGCACATCGAGCTTGAGCTGGTTTTGCCGGCTGCTTTCGCCGTCGATCAATTCCAATAGATCGGTGCGGCCGATCAGCTCGGCCATCGACTTCACCCCGAGCTTGGCCATCCACTCGCGGGTCTCGCGGGCGACGAAGGTGAAGTAGTTCATCACCATCTCGGGCAGGCCGATAAAGTACTTGCTGCGCAGCTTGATCTCTTGCGTAGCCACGCCGGTGGCGCAGTTGTTCAGGTGACAGATGCGGAGGAACTTGCAACCGAGCGCCACCATCGGCCCGGTACCAAAGCCGAAGCTTTCCGCCCCCATGATGGCCGCCTTCACCACATCGAGGCCGGTTTTCAGGCCACCATCGGTCTGCACCCGCACCCGGCCACGCAGGCCGTTGGCGCGCAACACCTGCTGCGCTTCACTCAGGCCCAGCTCCCAGGGTGAACCGGCGTACTTCACCGAGGTCAGCGGCGAAGCACCGGTGCCGCCGTCGTAACCGGAAATGGTGATCAGGTCGGCATAGGCCTTGGCCACCCCGGCCGCCACCGTACCCACACCGGGCTCGGCCACCAGCTTGACCGACACCAGGGCTGTCGGGTTGACCTGCTTGAGGTCAAAAATCAGCTGGGCCAGGTCTTCGATCGAATAGATATCGTGGTGCGGCGGTGGCGAAATCAGGCTGATGCCTTCCTTGGCATGGCGCAGCCGCGCAATCAGGCCGCTGACCTTGTCGCCGGGCAGCTGGCCGCCTTCGCCGGGCTTGGCGCCCTGCGCCACCTTGATCTGCAGCACTTCGGCATTGACCAGATAGTGCGGCGTCACGCCAAAGCGGCCGGATGCCACCTGCTTGATCTTGGACATGCGCACGGTGCCATAGCGGGCCGGGTCCTCGCCGCCTTCGCCGCTATTGGAGCGACCACCAAGGCGATTCATGCCTTCGGCCAAGGCTTCATGCGCTTCCGGGCTCAATGCACCGAGCGACATGCCGGCCGAGTCAAAGCGCTGCAAGATGGCTTCCAGCGGCTCGACCTCATCCAGCGCGATGGCTTGGGCGCCGTCGAGCTTGACCTGCATCAGGTCGCGCAGCATTGCCACCGGGCGGGAGTTCACCAGATCGGCGTATTTCTGGTACTCGGCATAGTCGCCGTTCTGCACCGCCTTTTGCAGCTGCATCACCACATCGGGGTTGTAGGCGTGGTATTCCTCGCCATGCACATACTTGAGCAGGCCGCCCTGGGCCACCGGGCGCATGGGGTTGAAGGCGAATTTCGCCAGTGCCTGCATATCGGCTTCAAAGTCGGCAAAGCCGGCACCGCCAACCCGCGACACGGTGAACGGCATGCAGGTGTCGATGATCTCGTCGGCAATGCCCACCGCCTCGAACAGCTGCGCACCACGGTAGGACGCCACCGTGGAGATGCCCATCTTCGACAGCACCTTGAGCAGGCCCTTGTTGATGCCCTTGCGATAACGGCTCATCGCGTCCTTGATCGAATCGGCAATCTGGCCACCGGCAATCAGGTCGGACACCACCTCATAGGCCAGATAGGGATGGATGGCGGTCGCGCCATAGCCGATCAGGCAGGCAAACTGGTGCGGATCGCGCGCGGTAGCGGTGTCGATCAGCAGATTGGTCTTGCAGCGCAGGCCGGCATTCACCAAGGCGGTGTGTACTGCGCCGGTGGCGAACAGGGCATGGATGGGCAGCCGGTCCCTGGCGATATTGCGATCGCTCAGCACCGCGATGGCCACACCGGCACGCGAGGCCGCCACCACCGCCTCCGCCAGGGCAGCCAAAGCCCCTTTCAGATCAATGTGTGCCGGGTCATAGGTCAGATCAAAGGTCTGGGCGCGGAATTGCTCATCGCCCTGGCTGGTCAGCAGCTTGAACTTCTCGTAACTGAGCACCGGCGAGCTGACTTCGATGCGCTTGGCGTGGTCGGCGGTCTCTTCAAAGATGTTCTTTTCCGAGCCGAACACGGTGTTGAGCGACATCACCACCGATTCGCGGATCGGATCGATCGGCGGATTGGTCACCTGGGCAAATTGCTGGCGCAGATAGTCGAAGGGCGAACGCACCCGCTGGCTCAACACCGCCATCGGCGTGTCATCCCCCATCGAGCCGACTGCCTCCTGGCCCTCTTCGGCCAGCACCCGCAGCACTGAATCGCGCTCTTCAAAAGTGACCTGGAACTGCTTCTGGTAGATGGCCAGCTGGTCTTTCGATAGCTCGGGCCGGCCGCTATCCTCGTCCATGGAGATTTCCAGGCGATTGGCGTATTGCTTGATCCAGCGCCGGTAAGGGTGGGCTGCCTTGAGCTTGTCGTCGATTTCATGCGGCAGCAGCAGCTGCCCCGATTGCAAATCCACCGCCAGAATCTGGCCGGGCCGCACCCGGCCTTTTTTCACCACATCTTCCGGCTTGTAGGGCCACACGCCGATTTCGGACGAGATGGTTAGATGGCGATCACGGGTAAGCACATAGCGGGCCGGGCGCAGGCCATTGCGATCGAGCATGCAGCCGGCGTAGCGGCCATTGGTCAGCACGATGCCGGCCGGGCCATCCCAGGGCTCCATATGCATGGAGTTGTATTCGTAAAACGCCCGCAATTCCTTGTCGGTGGTGTCGACGTTCTGCCAGGCCGGCGGCACCAACAGGCGCAGGGCGCGGAAGAAGTCGATGCCGCCCATCAGCAGGCCTTCGAGCATATTGTCGAGGCTCATCGAGTCCGAGCCATCGGTCTGCACGATGGGGCGGATGTCATCCATATTCGGAATCAGCGGCGAGGCCATGATCGCCTCGCGCGCCCGCGCCCAGGAGCGGTTGCCGGAAATGGTGTTGATTTCGCCGTTATGCGCCACATAGCGGAACGGCTGCGCCAGCTTCCATTGCGGCCAGGTATTGGTGGAAAAGCGCTGGTGGAATACCGCAAGGCTGGCAGCAAAGCGCTCGTCCTGCAGGTCGGGGAAGAACACCGGCAGGTTCTCCGGCGTCACCAGGCCTTTATACGAAATGGTATGAGCCGACAGGGTGGGCACATAGAAGCTGGCGTCGCCGCGATTGGCCTTTTCAGCCAGGCGCCGCCCGATATACAGGCGGCGCTCGAAGCTGGCCGCGTCCATATGGGCCGGGCAATTCACAAACACCTGGGCAATGGCCGGCAGGGTCTTGAGCGCATATTCGCCGCAGGCGCGAGTATCGGTCGGCACAGTGCGAAAGCCGGCCACTTCCAGCCCCTGCTCTTCCAGCTGGGCGCGCAGGGTATTGAGCGAAGTCTTGCCCAATTCCAGATCGGCGCTATGAAACACCAGGCCGGCTGCATAGTGGCTGGCCAGCTCGAAACCTTTTTCACGTGCCACGGTGCGCAGAAAGCTGTCGGGCTTGCGGAACAGCAGGCCGCAACCATCACCCGACTTGCCATCGGCCGCCACGGCGCCGCGATGGGTCAGATTGGCTAGCGATGAAATGGCGGTGGACACCAGCCAGTGCGAAGGCTTGTCGTCCATATTGGCAATCAGCCCGAAGCCACAGGAATCCTGCTCGAAGCTCTTGCGGTAAAGCGTGCCGTCTAGACGGCGCTGTCGATCATCCATGCTGGTACCCGTTACGCGTGCGAGGCAGCTCAAATCGCACTCAAGCCGCTTGTGGCAGCGCTATGCGTCGGCAGCCTCATATTCTGAGGAGTGGCACTTGGTTCCGACCGGCGTGAAAACACGCGGGGGCGTTGCAGCCGACCCGGCGAGGTTCACTCGCTTGGGTGGCGTATGCGCCGCGCGGGTGTCGCGACACAGGGAAGCAATACGATTTTGGGGTCGAGTAACAGTCGGTCAAGCGCTGCGAAAACAAAGCCTGCTGACCGGGAAGTGCGCTGGATTGCACGTGCGGGTTTTCAGCAGGCTTGATCGATTCTAGCGGAGCGCACCATTTTTGCGCAATCGCTTTGTGCAGTGCACGAATCATTACAAATCAGATACTTACCAAGCATCGCCTGTTAAATATTTTCATCACGCGCAATTTCCCGACGATTTTTGGCGCAGGCGAAACAGGTAGTCGATGTCTACCCGACAACATTGCCTGGGGACTTGCCTAGGCAAGCTGTGGCGCGAAGGCGATCAACCATGTGGGGCAGGCTTCCATAGGCCTGGCCGAGCGGCAATTGTGCAAACAGCCTTTGAAATAAGCAGCCGCGATAAGAACTATAAGCCGCCGTCCGCTTAGCAAGCCGCGCGCCAACCGCAACAATGCGCTGCCCAATACCAGGAGAGCGCAATGCAACAATTTTCAGGAATCTGGATACCGCTGATCACACCGTTTCGCGATGGCGCCGTGGATCTGCCAGCGGCACAAGGACTGATCGAAACCTTTCACGGCAGCGGCATTGCCGGCCTGGTGATCTGCGGCACTACCGGCGAGGCGGCAACCCTCAGCGCCACCGAGCAGCGACAACTGCTGGCAGCCGCGCAAGAAGCAGCCGGGCCCGAGCTGCCTATCATGTTCGGGCTGGCAGGCAATGACACGGCGGCGGTCTGCGCTGCGGCACGTGCCCTGAACGATATCGACCTCGCCGCCTTGCTGGTATCCGCCCCCTACTACACCCGCCCCAGCCAGGCCGGCCTGCTGCGCCACTTCGAGCAGCTGGCCGCCAGCACCCGCCACCGTATCGTGCTGTACAACATTCCCTACCGCAGCGGGGTCAATCTCGGCATCGATACCTGCCGCGCCCTGGCATCCCATCCACAATTTGTCGCCATCAAGGAAAGCAATGGCATCCAGCTCGACCAGCTGGGCGAATTGATCGACTCGCCCTTGCAGGTGTTATGCGGCGAAGACAGCCTGGCCTTTGTGGCAGGCTGTCTCGGCGCCGACGGCGCCATTGCCGCCAGCGCCCATCTGCGCCCGGATTTGTGGGTGGCCATGTTCCAGCACCTTGCCGCCGGCCGGCTGGCCGCTGCCCGCGACATCCATCGCCAGCTGCTACCCATGGTGCGGCTATTGTTCAGCGAACCGAATCCGGCACCGCTCAAGGCCGTATTGGCCAGCGAAGGGATGATCCGCAATGAGCTGCGCCTGCCCATGCTGCCGGCCAGCGCGGCGCTGGAGGCGCAATTGCAAGATTGCTGGCAGCGGCTGCGCCATTGGCAGCCGGATACCGCGCCAAAGCCCGTCAATGCCGCACAATTGGCCGATCCAGCGATATAGACAACCGTGCCAAGGTGGCGCCGCAAGCATTTGCCGCGCCACAGAAGAAGGACAGAAGCACACCAAGGCCGCCCTGGATTCGAGCGGGCCAAACTTCCATGGCCATGCCGGCGCGCCCCGGCACGCGCGCCTCGCGCGCAGGCCGCCTATACCAGCCGGCCTTCGGCACAACCATCATTCAGCCAATGCTGGTAGCCCGACTTGACCCGCCCGGCGCGCACCGCCTTGGCGACATCGCCATAGCGGGCCAGGTAGTTCGCCTCGGGAAAGCTCGATTCAGTGAAATCACCGGGCTGGCAAGGTACGCCGGCCGGTGCGCGCCGCATCCAGTAGCCATCGTGCATGGCTTGCAAGTCCGAACGCAGGCGCCGGCAATCGCGCTCGCAATAGTAATGCGATACTAGCGAGCGCCGGGTCAGTGCCGGATTATCAATGGCTGAGCCACCGTGCAACAATTCACTGTGCCAGATAAATACATCGCCTTTTTTCGCCAGAAAGGTCTTTTGCTCCAAACCACGCACCTTGACCTGGCTGTCCATATAGGCATGCCAATCCGGCATTTCGCTGTCAATCACATGGCGACTGCCATCGGCGAAAATATAACGCGGAATCAGATGGCTACCGGGATAGTAGCTCATTGGCCCCGCGTCGCTATGTACATCCTCCAAAGCGATCCAAGTCGCCAACAGCTTGTTTGGCGTTTGCGGCGTCATGTATAAGGAATCAACATGGGGCGGTTGCTGCGAGCCCACTGCGAAACTCAGCGAATTGCACAGCACCGCCTTATCGCCCATCAGCGCTTTCAGAATACTGCTGAGGCGTTTACCCATCGCCAGCTCGCGAATCGCCGGCTCGAACAGATATAGATCGTTGAATTTATAACTTAAATTATCTGCCACATCCCTGATATGCCGCCAATAATGCCGCTGATTACTTTCCAGCGAATCAACCGTCACCGGGCAATCGCCGGCTGCCAGCAGCGTTTCGGTTGCTGCCAACACCTCGGCGATTTCCACATCGGAATAAAACCCGGGCAAATAAAGAAAACCATCGCGCTGAAAACGTGCGACGTATTCCTCATGCTCAAAGGACTTCGCTCCCAGCAAGGAAAGAATTGTTGCCAATCCACCCAGCTGTCGATCGACTGCCGTACTCTTGATATCTGCCACTTGCCCATTCATTCAATATTCCTCCGCCACTTGCCTGCCATTACTTGTATTTCGATCCATTGCACCGGACATATCGATGATGCCCAAGGCCCGGAAACGGCGCTGTGAACTAACTCACAGATCGCGATAAAGGCGAGGCGGCAAGGTCAGCAGAGGGCCATGGCCTCGCGCGAAGCACCGGCCGAGGCAATCACGCCAGCGCCTTTGCCGGGTACGCATCAGAATCGGTAGTCGGCACCCACGGTCAGGCTGGACAAGCGGGTATCAGCCACCTTGCCGTAGTTGGCGTATTCGGCGCGTACACCGAATTGCGGGCTCAAGGCGTAGCGGGCGCCCACGCCGATCAGCGCCTTGGTCTTGGTGCTGCTGTCATCAAGGGCGAAGCCGCCGCTGCGTAACTCGCTTTTCACCTTGACCGAGGCAAGGCCAAGGCGGCCATACAGCGAAAGCGAGTCATTGATCGGCAGCGTGCCCACGGTTGACAGCTGCAAGGCACTGGCCGACACCTTGGCCTGGGTATTGCTGCCGCCACCCTTGGCCCAGCTGATCGCATCGAGCAGGCTCATCGGCCGGCTGGCTTTAACATCGCCAAAATCGCGCACGCCAGCCTCGAAACCCCAGTTCGGATTGAGCTGGTAGCCGGCAAACAACGCCCAACTGGTGGCCTTGCTGTCGGAGCTGCCAAGGCCGGTATCGACATCCAGCTTGCTGCGGCCGACATCGGCACCGACGTAAAAGTCGCCGGCAGAGGCTGGCAGGGTGAATGCGGCGACGGCGGCCAGCAGGGCAAAAGACGTTTTCAAATTTTTCTCCTGGGAATGATGTGTGTGAGATCGCAGGCGCCGACACTAGCGTGAAAAGCCCGGTGCAAATGAGCTGCCTGTATCGCGCAAGCCTTGCCTGTGGCCGCATTGGCGGGAATTGGTTCGCGGTTTGCGCAGCTGCCGCACGGTAATTTTTTCCATGCAACTTTTCGCCGCGCCGGCACTCGCCGGCCGCGACCAAGCCGCCTACCGTCAGGCAGCAAGCCGGAATCCCTGAAACCGCTACCGCTTGACGGGTGGCCTTCTCGCTGCAGAGGGTCCGGAACCTTGGCCCACGGCAAGCTTGGCCCAAGCCCACTGCAAGCTGCAGCAATACCGCGCCGAAAATGCAAAAGGGGCGCCTGAAGCGCCCCTTTTGCCAGCCAGTTTTCTGCCTGGATCAGTTGGAGAAGAAGTCCTTCACCATATCCATCCACGATTTGGCGCGGGGATTGTGCTTGGCATCGTCTTCGAGGCTGATTTCCTCGAATTCGCGCAGCAGGTCTTTCTGGCGCTCGGTCAGCTTGACCGGGGTCTCGACACTGACATGGCACATCAAGTCACCCGTGATGGCGCTGCGCACCCCCTTGATACCCTTGCCGCGCAAGCGGAATACCGCGCCAGTCTGCGTTTCGGCCGGGATCTTCAGCTTGACTGCGCCATCGAGCGTGGGGATTTCGATCTCGCCGCCCAGGGCAGCGGTGGCGAAGCTGATCGGCATTTCGCAATGCAGATCATTGCCGTCGCGCTCGAAGACGCTGTGCTTCTTGATATGGATGACCACATACAAGTCGCCCGGCGGGCCGCCATTCACTCCCGGCTCACCTTCACCCGACAGCCGGATGCGATCGCCTTCGTCCACGCCGGCCGGGATCTTCACCGACAGCGTCTTGTTGGCCTTGACCCGGCCCTGGCCGTGACAAGTACGGCAAGGATCAGGAATCACCTTGCCCGAGCCATGGCAGGTGGGACAGGTTTGCTGCAGCGAGAAAAAGCCCTGCTGGATACGCACCTGGCCATGACCCTGACAGGTACCGCAGGTCTTGGCCTCGGTGCCCGGCTTGGCGCCGGTGCCATGACAGGTGTCGCACTCGTCATGGGTAGGGATCTTGATCTTGGTTTCGGTGCCGCGCGCCGCTTCTTCGAGGCTGACTTCGAGGTTGTAGCGCAGGTCCGAGCCGCGATAGACGTTGGAGCGCCCGCCGCGATTGCCGCCACCACCGAAAATATCGCCGAAGATATCGCCAAACGCGTCGGCAAAGCCACCTGCACCACCAAAGCCGCCGCCCATACCGGATTGCGGATCGACCCCGGCATGGCCGTACTGGTCATAGGCAGCGCGCTTCTGGCTGTCGGACAGAATCTCGTAAGCCTCCTTGGCCTCCTTGAACTTGTCCTCGGCGTCCTTGCTGTCCGGGTTGCGGTCCGGGTGGTATTTCATCGCCAGCTTGCGATAGGACTTCTTGATGTCCTCATCGCTCGCATCGCGATTCACGCCCAGAATTTCGTAGAAATCTTTTTTTGCCATGATGTGAAAAGTGAAACGTGAAATGTGAAACGTCGGCCGTTACTGCTGAGCCTTCAGCGACTTTCGGGCAGCTTGCAGCAATGCAGACGTTTCATCGAGTTTGACCTGTACTTGCTGGATGTCAGGCGTGTAACCGATACGGCCAGCGAGTTCCAATTGCGTGTCCAGCTCTGCCAGTGATCCCGCAGCAATACTGAGAAAATGCAGTAGCTCCTTAGTACTTTGCCGTGCCGAGCCTTCCGCAATATTGGAAGGCACCGACACGGCAGCACGTCTCATTTGACTGGAGAGCCCGAACAGCTCCTCGCGAGGAAAGGTGTCAGTGAGGCGATAGATCTGTTCCACCAGCTGCATGGCCGACTGCCATACCCGCAGATCTTTATGCGCCCGCCTCACGTTTCACCTTTCACATTTCACTTCTTTTCGTCCTTCACTTCGGTGAACTCGGCATCGACGACATTGCCATCGTCCTGCTTGGCTTCAGCACCGGCCGGCGCAGCACCTTCGGCGCCGCCTTGGGCTGCGTACATCTTTTCAGCCAGGCTGTGCGAGGCCTTGGCCAGCGCTTCGGACTTGGCGTCGATGACAGCCTTGTCGTCCGACTTCACCACCTCTTCCGCTTCCTTCAGTGCAGCTTCGATCGCCGACTTCTCTTCGGCAGCAATCTTGTCGCCAAAGTCGACCAGCGACTTCTTCACCTGATGGATCAGGCCTTCGAGCTGGTTACGCGCAGTGACCAGTTCGTGCAGCTTCTTGTCTTCCTCGGCATTGGCTTCGGCGTCCTTCACCATGCGCTGGATTTCTTCCTCGCTCAAGCCCGAGTTGGCCTTGATGGTGATGTTATTGGCCTTGCCGGTAGCCTTGTCCTTGGCCGACACATGCAGGATACCGTTGGCGTCGATATTGAATTCCACCTCGATCTGCGGCGTGCCACGCGGTGCAGCCGGAATGCCTTCGAGATTGAATTGACCCAGGCTCTTGTTGGCCGCAGCCTTTTCGCGCTCACCTTGCAGCACGTGGATGGTCACCGCGCTCTGGTTGTCGTCGGCCGTCGAGAACACCTGCGATGCCTTGGTCGGAATGGTGGTGTTCTTGGCGATCAGCTTGGTCATGATGCCGCCCAGCGTCTCGATACCGAGGCTCAAGGGGCTCACATCCAGCAGCAGCACGTCCTTGCGGTCGCCCGACAAGACCGAACCCTGAATCGCCGCGCCCACTGCTACCGCTTCGTCCGGGTTCACATCACGGCGTGCATCCTTGCCGAAGAACTCCTTCACCTTGTCCATCACCTTGGGCATGCGGGTCTGGCCGCCGACCAGGATCACATCGTCGATATCGGTAATCTTCAGGCCGGCATCCTTCAGAGCGATGCGGCAAGGCTCGATGGAGCGCTCAATCAGGTCGTCGACCAGGCTTTCGAACTTGGCGCGCGAAATCTTCATGGCCAAGTGCTTGGGGCCGGAGGCGTCCATGGTCACATAGGGCAGGTTGATATCGGTCTGCTCCGAGCTCGACAGCTCGATCTTGGCCTTTTCCGCGGCTTCCTTCAGGCGCTGCAGGGCCATCACATCGTTCTTCAGATCGATGCCTTGCTCTTTCTTGAACTCGGTCACGATGTAGTCGATCAGGCGCTGGTCGAAGTCTTCGCCGCCGAGGAAGGTGTCACCATTGGTGGCCAGCACTTCGAACTGCTTCTCGCCATCGACATCGGCGATTTCGATGATGGAGATGTCAAACGTACCGCCACCAAGGTCATACACGGCGATCTTGCTATCGCCCTTGTCCTTCTTGTCGAGGCCAAACGCCAATGCAGCGGCGGTCGGCTCATTGATGATGCGCTTCACATCAAGGCCGGCGATACGGCCGGCATCCTTGGTGGCCTGGCGCTGGCTGTCGTTGAAATAGGCCGGTACGGTGATCACCGCTTCGGTCACTTCTTCGCCGAGATAGTCTTCGGCGGTCTTCTTCATCTTGCGCAGCACTTCGGCGCTGATCTGCGGCGGCGCCATCTTCTTGCCCTTCACTTCCACCCAGGCGTCGCCATTGTCGGCCTTGGTAATGGAGTAAGGCATCAAGTCGATGTCCTTCTGTACTTCCTTTTCGTCGAACTTGCGACCAATCAGGCGCTTGACGGCGTACAGGGTGTTCTTCGGGTTGGTGACTGCCTGGCGCTTGGCCGGTGCACCGACCAGGATCTCGTCGTCGTTGGTGTAGCCAATGATCGACGGCGTGGTGCGCGCGCCTTCGGCGTTTTCGATCACCTTGACGTTGCCGCCTTCGAGTACGGCCACGCAGCTATTGGTGGTGCCGAGGTCGATACCGATGATTTTGCCCATGATTGTGTCCTCTTTTAAGTCTGGGGCCGGCAGGGCCGGCGAATGTCTGAATAACCTTGATCGCTAGATGGGGATGGCTGTCGGGGTTTCAAGTGAAATGTGAAACGTGACTCGGCGCTTTGCGCCATCGGTGAAAAGTGAATTCAGCCCGGCGCTACCGCGGCACATCACGTTTCACCGCCGCGCAGCGGCATCACGTTTCACGCCTTATTCCTTGCCCTTCGCCACCACCACCATGGCCGGGCGCAGTACGCGATCGGCGATGGCATAGCCTTTTTGCATGACGCTGACTACCGTGTTGGGCTCTTGCTCAGCCTCTACCGTACTCATCGCCTGATGTTTGTGCGGGTCGAGCTTGTCGCCGGCCTTCGGATCGATTTCCTTGATCTGGAATTTGTCAAAGGCGCCGCTGAGATTGCGCAGGGTCATATCCACGCCCATCTTGATATTGTCGATGGACGAGTTGTCCTTCAGCGCCATCTCCAGGCAGTCCTTGACGATCAGCAGCTCGCCGGCGAACTTGCCGACCGAATATTTGTGCGCAGCAGCAATATCATCTTGCGCGCGACGGCGAATATTCTCGGCCTCGGCCTTGCCGTACAGCACCGCGCTCTGCAGCTCGGCCACCTTGGCCTCCAGTGCCGCCACCTGGTCTTCCAGGCTTTCAGCTGCCACCGCTTCCTGGTGCTCAACCGGCTCTACCGTATCAAGTGTTTGATCTTGTTGATTTTCTTGCTGATTATCCTGTTGCATGTCAACGCTCTCCTGAAACGATAAACCACTAGATGGAGATGGTTATAAGGTTTTCAAGTCCTGCAAATTCGCGGTTTGCTGTGCCGAATTCTCACAGCGTCGGTGACCCGCAACACAATTCATGCAAATTGCCGCTAGTCATACGCTTGTTTGAAATTCTTGCTGCATCGCACAGGCAACTGCATATAATCGAACTACACAACAGGAAGACGCCGCGCAGGTAAACATCCTTGCCAGACGCGGGTCGATATCGCCCCAAGCAACATCAGGCCGGGGCGCTGGCTTGCAGCAACACGGCAAGCCCCTCCGAGCAACTCCCCATGATTCGCGCGCCGTAGCAATCATCGGCGCGCCGCCCAACGAGGTAATAGATATGTCGACTCGCGAACAACGCATTGCAGCCATTCAACATGACTGGGACACCAATCCACGCTGGAAAGGCATTAAGCGCGGCTATACCGCTGCCGATGTCGAGCGTCTGCGCGGCTCGGTGCAAAACGAATACAGCCTGGCCCGCCGCGGCGCCGAAAAGCTGTGGAACCTGGTCAACAACGAACCCTATGTGAACTGCCTTGGCGCCCTGACTGGCGGCCAGGCCATGCAACAGGTCAAGGCCGGCATCAAGGCCATCTATCTGTCGGGCTGGCAGGTTGCCGCCGACAATAACGAATACTCGGCCATGTACCCCGATCAGTCGCTATACCCGGTGGACTCGGTGCCCAAGGTGGTGGAGCGCATCAACAATGCCTTCGCCCGTGCCGACGAAATCCAGCACAGCAAGGGTGTGGAGCGTGGCGACAAGGAATTCACCGACTACTACGCCCCTATCGTGGCCGATGCCGAAGCCGGCTTTGGCGGCGTACTGAACGCCTACGAGCTGATGAAGAGCATGATCCGCGCCGGCGCCGCCGGTGTGCACTGGGAAGACCAGCTGGCCAGCGTGAAGAAGTGCGGCCATATGGGCGGCAAGGTGCTGGTACCAACCCAGGAAGCGGTGCAAAAGCTGATCGCCGCGCGGATGGCGGCTGACGTATACGGCGTGCCTACCCTGGTGATCGCCCGTACCGATGCCGAAGCCGCTGATCTGTTGACCAGCGACTACGACGAGAACGACAAGCCCTTCCTGACCGGCGAGCGCACCGCCGAAGGCTTCTACAAGACCAAGAAGGGCATCGAGCAAGCCATCAGCCGCGCCATTGCCTATGCCGACTATGCCGACCTGGTATGGTGCGAAACCGGCACGCCGGACCTGGAATTTGCCCGCAAGTTTGCCGAAGCGGTACACGCCAAGCACCCTGGCAAGCTGCTCGCCTACAACTGTTCGCCCTCGTTCAACTGGAAGAAGAACCTCGACGACGCCACCATCGCCAAATTCCAGCGCGAGCTGGGCGCCATGGGCTACAAGTATCAGTTCATCACTTTGGCCGGCATCCACTCCATGTGGTACAACATGTTCGACCTAGCGCAGGACTATGTGGCGCGCGGCATGTCGGCCTATGTGGAGAAGGTGCAGGAGCCGGAATTCGCCGCCCGCGATCGTGGCTACACCTTCGTGTCGCACCAGCAGGAAGTCGGCACCGGCTACTTCGACGATGTCACCACGGTCATCCAAGGCGGCAAGTCGAGCGTGACGGCGCTGACCGGCTCCACGGAAGAAGAACAATTCCACTGATCCGGCTGCGGCGAGTGGGATGCCTGACGTCACGACCGGCAAAGCCGGCCGGGATTGACTGGCAGTGATTAAACGGGATCAATCCCTGATTTAAACCCACTCCCCCGCCTCGCCCGCCGGCGAGGAGCCTCGCTGCCGCTCGACAGTGGAAACAAACAGACGCCGCCCCAGCTCGATGAGTTCGGGCGGCGTTTTGCTTTGACCTGATCAATAGCCTTGTGCCTAGCGCCAGATTGCCATGCCCCCTATTGCAGCTTTACTAGCCGACCGCGTACGCGAATTTCGCCGGGAGAACCGCAAGCCTTTCCTGCTCGCGCTATGCGGTTGGGCCGATACCGGCAAGTCGACTTTGGCAGCCTCAATCGCTGACGAGTTGCGGCTCAGGAATATCAGTGCTGACTGGATTTCCACCGACGCCTTCATGCAAAACCGCAATACGCGTAATCAGCTGGGTATCAGCGGCTATAACAGTCTATCCATCCGGGGCGACGAGTTGCGGCAAGCGCTCCAGGCAGTTTCTCTGGGGCAGGCATTTGACTACTACCCCTATGACAACTGGTCTGGCACCAAAGCAGTCACGCCAAGACCCGTAGCCGCGCAGGAAGTCATTATCGTGGAGGGCATTCACGCCCTTCATCCTCAGATCATTGATCTATTGCACCTGAAGATATTCATCGACGCCGACGAAGCCACCTTGCGGCAAATGCGCCTAGACGCCAATCAATCCAAGAGAGGCATGAATCTGACACAGGCCGGTGAAAGAATTGACCATGAGTTCCATGAATTC
>NZ_JAYRLZ010000338.1:0-4105 GCF_041904975.1 Chitinimonas sp.
GAACCGCAAGAAGGGCGACTATGGCTACCGCATACTGGTGCGCAGCCCCGGCCTTGATGCACAGACCCAACGCCTTGGCGATCTGCGCCTGATGTGTCAGGTGCAGTGGGCGATCAGCAAGCCGGAACTGAGCTTCGCCACCCGCGCCATGCTGTCGGTAATGGGCAACCCGTGCGAATCAGAACGGGTAGGCATGGGTCTGGAAGCGCCCAGCAAGGACACCCGCATTACGCTCAGCTACGGCGACAAATCGCTCGCCCTGCCGGTCCGGGCCGTAAAGAACGATGTGTTTTTCTGGATTCCTGCCGCCGATAAAGACTGGCCGGACGATACCCTGATCCATTACTCGGAACCCGCCCCGAAGGTAAGCCGCAGCCTGCGGGTGGGTATGGGGTTCAGCAAGTTCAAGACTGGCGAGTAGGCGTCCGCAGCACAAGCCTTACCGCCCCTTCCCCCGCCCCAGATTCGGTTTCTTGCCCTTGCCCTGGCGCAAATTCGGTTGGCGTGGCGGCGTGATGCGGCCTACCGAGCCGGGGCCGCCGCCGCCGCGGGCGTTGCCGCGCGGGGCTTGTTGCTGGCGCTCTTCCGCCGTCGGGTGCGGCACCAGGCAATGAGCGGCGCCGCCGATCAGATCGGCACGTCCCATGCGGGTCAGCGCCTCGCGCAGCAGCGGCCAGTGTTTCGGGTCGTGATAGCGCAAAAAGGCCTTGTGCAGGCGGCGTTGCTCGGCGCTTTTCACTGCCACCACTTTTTCCGAGCTGCGGCCCAGCTTTTTGAGCGGATTGCGGCCGGTGTGCCACATGGTGGTGGCCAGCGCCATCGGTGTCGGGGTGAAGGCCTGTACCTGATCGGGACGGAAGTTGTTCTGTTTGAGCCAGATCGCCAGATTCAGCATGTCTTCATCGCTGCTGCCCGGGTGGGCGGCGATAAAGTAGGGGATCAGGTATTGCTGCTTGCCGGCCTGCTTGCTGAAGCGGTCGAACAATTCGCGAAAGCGCTCGAAGGTATCCACGCCCGGCTTCATCATCTTGCTGAGGGTGGCTTCTTCGGTGTGCTCCGGCGCGATCTTCAGGTAGCCGCTCACATGGTGGGTGACCAGCTCCTTGATGTATTCGGGCGAGCGCACCGCAATGTCGTAGCGCAGGCCCGAGCCGATGGTGATCTTCTTCACCCCGTCGATCGCCCGCGCCTTGCGGTACAGCTGGACCAGCGCGCTGTGGTCGGTATCGAGGTTCTCGCAAATGCCGGGGTAAACGCAGCTGAGCTTGCGGCAAGCCGATTCGATCTTCGGATCCTTGCAGGCCAGCCGGTACATGTTGGCGGTGGGGCCGCCCAGATCGGTGATATGGCCCTTGAAGCCGCGGGTCTTGTCGCGAATCTCTTCGATCTCGCGCAGGATCGAGTCTTCCGAGCGGCTTTGAATGATGCGGCCCTCATGCTCGGTAATCGAGCAGAAGGTACAGCCGCCAAAGCAGCCGCGCATGATATTGATCGAATGCTTGATCATCTCCCACGCCGGGATATGGGCATTGCCATAGCTCGGGTGCGGGTTGCGGGCGTAAAACTGGTCGAACACATAGTCCATTTCCGGGGTGGTGAGCGGAATCGGCGGCGGGCTGATCCACACATCGCGCTCGCCATGCGCCTGCACCAGTGCGCGGGCATTGCCCGGGTTGGATTCCAGATGCAGCACCCGGCTGGCGTGAGCATACAGCACCGGGTCGTGCGCCACTGCCTCATAGGCCGGCAGCCTTACCACCACTTTTTGCCGTGCTTCGAGCTTGGCGCGCACCCGTTCGGCCTTGCTGACCAGCCGTACCGGCAGCGCCCCTTCGGGCAATGCCGGACCATTGGCGGGTTTGGGCGCTTCCGGCTCCATGGCATAGGGGTCGGGGTGGGCATCGACGCGGCCCGGGGTATCGACGGTGGTCGAGTCCTCTTCCGTCCAAGCAGCATCGGGCCGCCAGCCGGACGGCACGATAAACGCGGTGCCGCGGATATCGTGCATATCGCGCAGCTTTTCGCCACGGGCGGCGCGCTGGGCGATGGCGACCAGCGCCCGCTCGGCATTGCCATACAGCAGGATGTCGGCCTTGGCGTAAACCAGCGCCGACTGGCGCACCTTATCGCTCCAGTAGTCGTACTGGGCAATACGGCGCAAGCTCGCTTCAATGCCGCCGATCATGATCTGCACGCCGGGGAAGGCCTCGCGGCAGCGTTGCGAATAGATGGTCACCGCCCGATCCGGCCGCTTGTTGGCCTCGCCATGCGGGGTATAGGCATCGTCCGAGCGTGGCTTCTTGTCGGCGGTGTAGCGATTGATCATCGAATCCATATTGCCGGCGGTCACGCCAAAGAACAGCCGTGGCTTGCCCAGCGCCTTGAACGCCTCGGCGCTATCCCAGGCGGGCTGGGCAATGATGCCGACCCGGAAGCCCTGCGCTTCCAGCAAGCGCCCTACCAGCGCCATACCAAAGCTGGGGTGATCGATATAGCAGTCGCCCGTCACCAGGATGATGTCGCAGGCATCCCAGCCCAATGCATCCATCTCGGCACGGGACATGGGCAGAAAGGGCGCAGGCTGGCGCGGCGACATGCCGGCAGGCAATTCACTGATGGCGGGAATGCCGTCGGGGCCGGTCTTGACGTAATCGGACATGGAAAACAGACGATCAAAAAGCAAAATAGCCGGCCATTGTCGCAGAAATGGCCGGCCAAGTCTTGAAAAACGCTGTGATTTCAGTGGGATAGCATGGTTGCCAGCAGGGTTTTACCAAAGGCGGATGCGTTGGGCTGCCGGGCGATACAAACCATCGCCTGGCCGGGTGGCAAAGGCCTGGTGAAAGGCATCGCTATTGGACACCGGGCCATTGCAGCGAAAGGCCTGCGGCGCATGCACGTCATTGCTGAGCAGATCGAGCATCAACTCATCGCGCAGCTTGCTGCGCTTGCTTTGCGCATAGGCGAGGAAGAAGCGCTGCTCGCCGGTGTAGCCGCCGATCACCGGGGATGGCTTGCCGGCCAGCGACATCTGGTAGGCCTTGAAGGCGATCTGCACGCCGGCGAGGTCGGCCAGATTCTCCGGCAAGGTGCGTTTGCCATCGATGTTCTTGCCGGGCAGGGCCTCGTAGCGGTTGAACTGCTCGACCAGTTTGCTGGCGATGGCGTCGAATGCCTGGCGATCGGCATCCTGCCACCAGTTGCGCATGGCGCCATCGCCATCGAACTGATTGCCGAGGTTATCAAAGCCGTGGCTGATCTCATGGCCAATCTGGGTGCCCAGTGCGCCATAGTTGTAGGCATCGTCTGCGGTTGGGTTGAAAATCGGCGCCTGCAGAAAACCGGCCGGGAAGTTGATCGCATTCACCGTCGGGTCGTAATAGGCATCCACCGTTTGTGGCGTCATCATCCAGTCGCTGCGCTGCACCGCTTTGCCGACCTTGCCGGCCTGATACAGCCATTCGAAACGTTTGGCGCGGTGCAGATTGCCCAGCGCATCGCCGGCCTTGATCTGCAAGGCGCCGAAGTCGCGCCAAGTATCCGGGTAGCCGATCTTGACCTGGTATTTGCTCAGTTTATCCAGCGCCTGCTGGCGGGTGGGGGCGCTCATCCACGGCGTCTGGCCGATCAGTGCGCGGCTGGCAGCGAGGATATTGCCGACCATGGCCTTCACCTGCGCCTTGTGGGCGCTGGGGAAGTAACGCTCCACATACAGCTTGCCGAGCGGCTCCCCCAGCAGGGTGTTGAGCAAGGCAATGCCTTGTTCATTGCGCGGCTTGGGGCTGCTCACCCCGGTCAGGGCGGTGCCATTGAAGGCAAAGCTGGCTTTGCGCACCGCATCGGGCAGCACGGCTGCCGCTTCGTCGAGGCTGCGCAGCTTGAAATACAGCTTCCAGTCGGCCAGCGGTAGCTCGCCATACAGTTTGGCAATCGCGGCGGCGGTCGCCGGGGTGGTGATCACCAGGGTATCGTCGGCCGACAAGCCGGCGGCCGTAGCAAAGGCCGGCCAGTCAAAACCCGGCGCTTGTTGCTGCAAGGCGGTGGCGCTCATCGGGTTATACATCTTGCCGGGGTCGCGGGCGTCCTCTGGTGCCACCTGTCGGGC
>NZ_JAYRLZ010000339.1:0-4100 GCF_041904975.1 Chitinimonas sp.
CGGCACGCTGCCGGTGTCGCACAGCGGCTGGCTGAAATCTCCGGCGGTATTGCTGGCGCGCACCCGCATTTGCGCACCCGTGGTCAGGTTGTGGCCCGCCAAGGCAATCACCCGGATTGGCCGCTGGCCGGCGGTGGCCGCATCCAGCCAGGTACTGGCTGCCTGCGCATCGGTACTGACCGCTGTTTCGCTGTAGACACGGGTTTGCAGGCAAGTGAGCGGCGCCGCTGCCGTCCAGCTGCCACCGGACAGGGTGCATTCGTCGGCGCGATTGGGGTAGCCAAGGAGAATATTTGCCATCAGCCCCATAGCCTCATGGTGATTTGTCCGATTTCAGCGTTTGCCTCGATCCCGACCACCCGCAGCAGCTTGCCGGCTTGCAGGCCATAGCGCGGGTAGACAAGGTTGATGCACACGCCCAGGTCAATCAGCGGCAGCTGGGCCGGCTCTAGCCGCACCTTGACAGTGAACATGCGCCGCCCGACCTTGTAGAGCGCCAGCCGGCGATTGGCCTCGGCTTGCGCATCGGCCTGCTGCGCCAGTGCGGTCTGGATCGGGCTGTCGGTGGTGCCCATGGTCGGCGCCAGCTTGCGCACAGCGCGCACCGCCGCGTCTTGCGCCGTTACCGTGCGGTAGGCATTGCACACTTGCGCCTTGCGGCCCGCCGGTACATTGCCGGTCAGGTCGGATTGCACGCTGTAGCACTTACCCCAGCCGAGCACGACTTGCCACGGCGGTATGCCCTTGTCGCCATCGGCAGTCGAGATCAGCGACAGCGACACCACGCGGGCCGGCTGCACCGTCAGCACGGGCTGGCCGGCCGGTGCTTCCAGCCGCGCCATGCGTAGCTTGTTGCTGTTGTCGAAGCTGACATAGGCGCCAATGCTGCTGGCCAGTTCGTTGATCACGTCCAGCGCGGTGCGGGTGCCTTCCACCCACGCGCCCACCGGCGCCGGGTTTGCGGCATTGAGCGCGGCCACGTCGGCGGTGGCGAGGTCGGCCAGGGTAAAGCCGGCATCGAGGGCAATCTGCTGGATCAGGCTCGCGGTGCGGGTTTCGGCGGTGCTGGCATCCGCCGTCACCGTGCCGGCCGGCGCGCTGCCCAGCCGGATATAGGTACCGGTGGCCGTGGCGCAGACGTTATAGGTTGACGGCGCCGGCGAGGCTGACAGCATGGTCGCCACGTCCGGGTAGGTGGCGCCAAGTGTCAGCGCCACGCCACGGTCGTACACAGCCGACACGCTACACAGCCGATCGCTGAGCTGGTAGACCGCGATGGCGGTGTTGACCAGATAAGGCGAGAGATTCAGCACCGTGCCGTAGATACGCGGCTTTTGCTTGCCACCCATGTCCGTCGCCACCCCTTCCACGCCACCCGGCAGCACATTATTGCCGGCATAGATGGTGGTGAGCAGCGGCTGGTCGAGCGCATCGAGCCGGTCGCGCAGCGACAATACGATGTTATTGCTACTCACCTGCACGGTTTCAATGATGCCTCGGCCGACGCACACCCAGCCAGCCGGCCAGGGCGCGCCCTCGGTGCCGACATAAGCGCGTGCCTCGCGGCCATCCAGCGCCATATCAAGCAGGCCGTCGAGCGAGCCATCGGCATTGACCAGCGTAATCTGCCCCTTGGCGCTCTTGATGGCGCCATAGGTAGTGGCCTTATCGAACAGGTCGCGGCGGATCAGCCATGGCTGGCTCAGGTTTGGCGAAAAATGCACCAGCGGCGGCGTGTCGGTCGCGCGGGTGCGCATGCCGGCGCCGCTGGAAAAGCGCAGCGTCTTCGCCGGCCCGCTGGGCAGCGGGTAGGCGTCGATTTCGATCAGATAGGCCATTAAGCAAGCTCCGTGGCGGTTTGTAGTTGGCCCAGCGTTTTGTTGGTGTTGTCGAGCCTATCCAGCTGCTGCACCGCGATTTCGCCGCGCTGGTGATTTGCATCGGCGGTGTGCTGCTCAATTGCCTCCAAGCGCTGTTCCAGCTTTTCGTTGGTTTCGCGCAGGCGGCGGACTTCGGCAACCAGGGCGCTGTTGTCCTGCCGGCCGTACTGCCGCCAGTCGATTGCCGGCCCGGCCAGAATCTGCCGGGTTTGCTGAGCGGTAAACACCCGGGCGGCACCGGTGGCGATCAGCTCCGGGCCGTGCTCGCCGACTTGCGCGATGCCGCCAGCGTGGTCACCACCACTGGCGAAGCCGGGTATCGGCTTCGGGAAGGCCGGTGCCTTGCTGGCAGCGGTGCCGCCATCTTGCGTGGCGTACACCACCTTCGGCGCCATCGCGCCCGACATTGCCGCCGCAATGGCGCTCGGCAGCCCGCGCAGCAGCTCGGGCAGGGTAACGCCCAGGCTGGTCAGGCTGCTGGCCATGGTGGTAAGCGTGGTTTGCGCACCTTGCAGCTGGCTGGTCAGGTTGGTCTTGAGGTAGCCGGCGGCATCCTTGATATTGCTCAGCTCGGCCAATGTCTTGGTGGCATTGCCCGCCAGCTGTGACAGGTACTGCGCCTGCTGCTCGGCATTGCTGAGCGTCGAGGCGCCGGCACCAGTCATGTCGCGCTGGATGCGGTTGAATACATCGGTGTAGCCCTGCGAGCTGGCGTAGTAGTCGCGCGCCAAGTTCAAGAACACATCGGCGCGCTGGGTCAGCTTGCCTTGTGCATCCTTGTCGCCCTTGTTGGCCGCTGCCAGTGTTTCGGCATAGTCGGCCTCGGCCCGCTTGAGCTTTTCGACGGCGTTGAGCGGCGACAAATTGCCGGTGAGCAGCGACTTGGCATAGTCGCCCAGCTGCTTGGCGTAGGCCGTCAGATTGCCGATGGCGGTTTTCTCGGCCTCGTAGCGCTGCATGGTGAGCGCTTCGAGGTTGTTGGCCTCGGCCACCAATTCAGCCGTGTCGGCGCCGTTGCCATAGAGCTTGGCCAGATGCTGCTTGCTGGCGGCAATCTGGCTATCCAGCCACGCCGACTCGGTGAGCTTGCCCTGGTCGATCTGCACCTTAGCAATATCATCGGCCACCTTGTTGGACACGCTCTGCAAGCTGTCGATGGCGGCAGCCAAGTCGGTAACGATCTTGAGCTGTGCATCGTAGACGGCCCGATTCGCTGCGATCAGGTCGGCCTTGGCGTTGATCGCTGCCGTTGCCGCCTCTTTCTGCGCCGCCGACATGCCGCCCCAGTAGGACTGCGCGGCCTGCTCCAGCGTCTGGTTGGTGGCCTTGAGCCATGCCGCCAAGCTGGCATCAGTAAACCCCAGCGAGGCGGCGGCTTTACTGACCGCATTGTCGTAGGTGCTCTTTGCCACTGCGGCGCCAAGCGCCAAGGCGCTGCTGTTGTTGCCTTGCGCGCCGGCCAGCTTCTGCATGGCCTGCAGCTGGTTGATGGCCCGGTTAAACGCATCGGCGGTCATCTGCGTTTGCAGGGCCAGCAGCTGGGCCGCCTTGGTTTGATTCAACAGGGACATGGCCGCCGCATCGCCGGCCTTGTGCATGTCCGCCAGCTTCTGCTTGCCATCCTCATACTGGTTGATGATGGCGCTCAGCTGCTTGGTGTAGTCGTCGGGCGCCTTCAGGTCGGCCAGCTGCCGGTTGAGTTGCAGCATGTAGTCGGCATAGGACTTGGCGTCGTTTGCCGCCGTGTCGCCGGGCTTGTCGCCGCCTTTGTCTTGCGGCTTGGCAGTCGATGGCGGACGGGCGCCATAGAAGCTGGTGCCGATGCTGGCCATGCTGCTGTGAATCTTGTCCAAGGCCGCCTTGAAATCGGGGTTGTTCAGCAGATCACCCACCGCCTGCGCAACCAGGCCGGCCTTTTTGACCATGTCGTCAATCGCTGCCGAGCTGACGGCATCGGTCACCGAGGTGCCGGCAATCACGGCATTCACGATTGGGTTGACCAGTCCTTGCGTGATGATGTCGGTGATTTGCTTGGCCGCGTTGTCATACATGGCGTTTTCGATGCCAGTTATGACGGTATCGGCAAAGGCGGTTCCCGCTTCGTTCGCATCCTTGGCATTGCGCACCGCGTCGAGCAGGCCGGACTTGATGGCATCTGCACCCAGGCCGATGCTGTTGGCGGTATCGGCCAGTTGCTTTTTCTGGGCGTCGAGGCCATCC
>NZ_JAYRLZ010000033.1:0-24156 GCF_041904975.1 Chitinimonas sp.
GAACGCCTGCCGCCGCGCTGCCCCAGCTGCGGCAATGCCGATCTGGCGCCGCTCGGGCAGGGTACGCAAAGGCTGGAAGCGGCGCTGGCGGCGCATTTCCCGCAGGCGCGGGTGCTGCGCATCGACCGCGACAGCATGCGCCGCAAGGGCAGCTTCGAGGCGGCGCTGCAGGCTATACACGCCGGCGAGGTCGATGTGTTGATCGGCACGCAGATGCTGGCCAAGGGCCATGATTTCCCGCGCCTGACCCTGGTGGCGATCATCGGTGCCGACAGCAGCCTGTATTCGGCCGACTTTCGCGCCAGCGAGCGGCTGTATGCGCAACTCGCCCAGGTGGCGGGCCGTGCCGGCCGGGCCGAGCATATGGGCGAAGTACTGCTGCAGACCGATTTCCCCGATCACCCGCTGTACCGTGCCTTGCTCGCCGACGACTATGCGGCGTTCGCCGCCGCTGAGCTGGCCGAGCGCAAACTGGCTGGATTCCCGCCCTTTGTGCATCAGGCGGTATTGCGCGCCGAGGCGGACAGTCTGGCCGATGCGCTGGCCTTTTTGCGGCAGGCGTTGAGCCTTGCGGCGCACGACCCGGCTGTGACCATCTGGGACCCGGTGGCCGCCAGCATGGCACGCATCGCCAACCGCGAGCGCGCACAGCTCCTGGTGCAATCGACCTCACGCAGCCGCTTGCAGGCTCTGCTGGCCGGCTGGATGGTACAGCTGCGGCAACTACGTGCCGGCAAGGTGCGCTGGTCGCTTGATGTGGATCCGCTGGAGCTGTAATTGTTCGATGATGTTGCAGGATGCGCCGGATAAAAACCCAAAATCTGTAGACACAGAGGGCAGGGAGTACACAGAGAGCACGGAGAAAGCCCCTTGGAATTTGGGCGCGAGGCAAGCCGATGGCTTTGCGATTTTCACGAATGAGCAAAGCAGCCTCTCAAAGATGACCACACAGCATGGTGAGGCTCGTGTTTCTGCCTTTCTCCGTGTCCTCTGTGCTCTCAGTGCCCTCTGTGTCTACAGGTGTTGGGGTTTTGGACTCATCTCCCATCCAGCCTCCCACTTTAAGGGCGAGAAGCCGCAGGGCTTTTTGACCAAAACTGATTCACTGCCCGATATCGACACGCGGCCTTTGCCGTGTTCAGCAGTGATGCTACATTCGCATGCGAATGTCATTGCCGGAGTTTCCCCGTATGTTTACCTCACTGCTGCTTGCCAATGCCGTTTTGCCGGCCATGGCGATGAGCCCCGATACCGCCGCGCCACGTTTTCCCGATTCGCTCGAAGGCCTGGAGCATACCTACCGCGCCGAAGCGGCGCTGGAGGGCTATGCGCTGGACCCGACCAACCGGGCGGTGTCGCGCCTGTTCTACCGTACTATTTTTGCTTCCTCATCAGGCCAAGCCAGCGGCTGGAATGGCAATCTGGCCAGCTGCAATGCCGGTGATACCACCGCCGATTTCAAGGGCGCGGTGCAGCGGCGCATCAACTGGTTCCGCGCCATGGCCGGTATACCCGCAGCGGTGAGCCTTGATGCCACCTTTAGCGCCAATGCCCAGCAGGCGGCGATGATAATGGCGGCCAACAAGTCGCTCAGCCATACCCCGCCGACCACCTGGCTTTGCTATAACAGCACCGGCGCCACGGCGGCCGGTAAGTCCAATATCGCGCTCGGTCGCTTTGGCCCTGATGCGGTCGCCAATGGCTATATGGGTGATGGCGGCAGCAATAATGCGGCGGTCGGCCATCGGCGCTGGGTGTTGTACCCGCAAACCCAGTTTATGGGCACCGGCGATGTCGATGGCAGCATTGCTGGCACCAGCAGCAATTCGCTGTGGGTGTTCGATGCCAATTACTCGGCCAAGCGCCCGGCGGTGCGTGACGACTTCGTTGCCTGGCCGCCCAAGGGCTATGTGCCCTACAACGCGGTGTATCCGCGCTGGTCGTTTGCTTATCCCGGTGCCGATTTCTCCGCCGCCACGGTCAGCATGACCGCCAATGGCGCAGCAATGGGCACCACGCTTGAACAGATTGCCAATGGCTATGGCGAAAACACCGTGGTGTGGTATCCGGCCGGCATCAGCGATGGCATGAGCTGGCCGCGCCCGGCGGCGGACACCGTCTATGGCGTCACCGTCAGCAATGTCAAAGTCGGCGGCGTGGCGCGCAGCTTTAGCTACACGGTGACCGTGTTCGACCCTGATCAGGCCGGCCAGGGCGATGTCACGCAGAATATTGCCGGCAGCGCATCGGCCAGTGCCGGCATTGCCAGCCGCTATACCTTTGACGCGGTGCCCGGTGCCACTGCTTACCAATGGCGACAGCTGCAGATCAGCCCCTACAGCCTTAGTGATGGCGCCGAAAACGGCAGCGGCAACTTCACCGTGTCGACCACCGGCGGTTATCCGGTCGTGCAAAGTGATGCGGTCGCGTCGGGCAGCAATTCCTTCCATCTCGCACATGTTCAGGGCAATGACCAGACCCTGACGCTCAAGCAGCCCTTGCTGGTTGGCGGCGGTGGCGCGCTGGCCTATTCCAGCCGGCTCGGTTACGCCGGCCCCGGCCAGCAGGCGCTGGTGGAAGTGTCGCAAGATGACGGCGCCAGCTGGGTGGCGCTGAGCCTGCAAGCCGGTAGCGGCGGTGCGGGCGAGAGCAGCTTTACTACCCGTACCATCTCGCTGGCGCCCTATGCCGGCCGTACCGTGCAGTTGCGTTTCCGTTATGCCATGACTGGTGGCAGTTTCTACTTCCAGAGCAGCAAGGGCGTGGGCTGGTATATCGACAATATTGCGCTGGCCGGCGTCGAGGCGGCGGGCACGGCAGGCAGCCCGACCACCGTGGCCGATACCAGCTTTGACTTCACCCCCGGCCAGAGTGGCGATGTGCTGCTGCAGGTGCGCCCCGGCATGTACAACTATTTTGGCGACTGGAGCCCGACCAAGCGGGTGGCAGTGGGCACTGGCGGTGCGGTGGTGTCGGATGCCGATCGCCTGATGAACTGGGCCGAGCGCCAGTATCCGCAATACTTCAGCCCGGCGGCGAGCAGCCAGCAGATAGCCGGTTACACCGCGCGTGCCTATGGCGGCGGCGTGTATCTGGGCGTGCTGTCCGGTGAGGTCTATGTCTATGGCCCGCCGTTCGGTAACAAGGTGCTCGATGTAGGACCGCTCAGCACCTTCCTGGCCAATTGCGGCTGCTGAACCACGGTTTTTGCGCGAGATGCGCGCCTGGCAAGTGGTAATACTTGCTAGCGCGACACTCGCCAATTGCTGGCACAACTTCTAAGATGCCGACGCCCTATCGCGTCGGCATTTTTCTTGGCGCGCCTCTGTTGCATTCACTGGAGCATCCATGCTGTTCAACAGCTGCCGGCGTGCCGGCCTGCAATTTGCCCTGCTGCTCGGCGTTTCCCTGCCCGGCTTTGCCGCCCTGCCTGAATCGGTCGGCCGTGCCCTGAAAAACCTCAAACTGCCCGAGCACAGCCTGGGCGTGCTGGTAATGCCGGCCGATGGCGGTGCGCCGGTGCTGGCCCATGAGGCCGACACGCCATTCAACCCGGCTTCCACCATGAAGCTATTGACCAGCGTAGCGGCGCTGGAAACGCTGGGGCCGGCCTTCCAGTGGCGCACCGGGCTGTGGACCGATGGCAGCATCGACGGCGACACCCTGCGCGGCAATCTCTATATCAAGGGTGGCGGCGACCCGGTGCTCACCTATGAAAAGGTCTGGCTGTTGCTGCGCAAACTCAAGGCGCGTGGCGTGCGCCATATCAGCGGCGATCTGGTGCTGGATCGGCGTTATTTCACGCTGGCGCCCGATGCCAATGCCGGCCAGTTCGACGAGCAACCCGAGCGTGCTTACAACGTGGCGCCCGATGCGCTGCTGATGAACTTCAAGGCGGTGGATTTCGATATCGAGTCGACGGCGAGCTCGGTGACGGTGCGTGCCGACCCGCCGCTGGCCGGCATGAATGTCAGTCATCGCTTCAAACTGGTCGATGCGCCGTGCGACCGTTGGCGTGCGCTGTGGCAGCGGCCGGAAATCAGCGAGCGTAACGGCCAGCTGTCGGTGGTGCTGCAGGGCCAGTTTCCGCGCAATTGCCGCAATGACCGCTATCTGGGCTTGCTGGAACCAGCCGCCTTCGCCGACCGCCTGACCCGCAGCCTGTGGCAGGAGCTGGGCGGCGATATTGCCGGCGCCACCCGCCAGGGTGCCGTACCGGCTGCTGCCAGCCTGTTGGCCGAGCAGCTATCGCCACCGCTGGGCGAAGTGATGCGCGATATGAACAAGCTCAGCAATAACCTGATCGCCCGCACCCTGTTCCTTACCCTGGGCGCCGAACGGCCCAAGCCGGACGCCGATACCGCAACCAGCGCCGAGCAGCAATTGCGCGCCTGGCTGGCCTCGCGCCGCCTCGACTGGCCGGAACTGGTGGTGGAAAACGGCTCCGGCCTGTCGCGCAAGGAGCGCATCAGCCCGCGCCACCTTGGCGAATTGCTGCGCCTGTCGCGCCAAAGCGTATATGGGCCCGAGCTGTTTGCCAGCCTGCCTATTCTCGGGCTAGACGGCACCTTGCAAAAACGTCTTACCGGCTCAGCGCTGGCGGGCCAGGGGCATCTGAAAACCGGCACGCTGGACGACGCCAAGGCACTGGCTGGCGTGCTGCGCGATGCGGCGGGCCGCGACTGGATCGTGGTGGCCATCATCAACCACCCGCGTGCCGACTTGGGCCAACCGGTGCTCGATGCCTTGCTGCAGTGGGTGTGGGACAGGCGCTGAGGCGAGAGCTGTTAATCAGCCTGGGTGGATTTTATCCGCCCCAGGCTTATCGAGTTAAGGAACCAGCGCGAAAATCCGGCCCTGCCTAGTCGCGACATTGGCTGGCAATCCAGCGGTCCACCTTGCGCTCCAACAGGTCCAGCGGCAGGGTGCCGTCACCAAGCACGACGGCATGAAACGCTGGTAGGCTCATGCGGCTACCCAAGGCAGCGCTGGCGCGTGCGCGCAGATTGGCAATGCGGATGGCGCCGACCTTATAACTGAGCGCCTGTCCGGGCCAGGCCATATAACGCTCGATTGCCTGCTTGGACTCCTGCTCGGTTGCGCCCATCACCTCGGCATAGTAGGCCATTGCCTTCTCACGGCTCCAGCCTTTGGCATGTACGCCGGTATCCACTACCAGCCTGATGGCGCGCAACAACTCGCTGCTCAAGTGGCCATAGTAGTCGACGGGCTTGTCAAAGAGCCCCATATCCCTGCCCAGCGTTTCTGCATAGAGTGCCCAACCTTCCACGAAAGCAGTATTGCCACCAAAGCGGCGGAAATCTGGCAGGGCGAGCTCCTGCTGCAAAGCCAGGTGGAAATGGTGGCCTGGTTGCCCCTCATGCAGAAACAGCGTCGTCATAAACGTATTGCCATAGTCTTCGGGCTTGTTGATGACCGTCCAAAATATGCCAGGTCGGCTGCCATCCGGCGCAGGTGCGGTGTAGTGATCGGAGGCGGTCGCCCGCGTCAATTCCGGCTCGCGGCGAATATCGAGCGGCGCCTTGGGAACCAGTGAGAACAGTGTGGGCAGCTTTTCCTGCAGCCGGGTATTGAGCTGACGATAGACATCGAGGATTTGTTCCGGCTCGGTAAACGGCTTGAAGCGGCGCTGTGTCTCCACCCATTTCGGCAGGCCTTCCGGCGGGCCGTCGTAGCCAAGACGTGGCCCCAGCGCAGTGAATTCCGCCTGGATGCGCTTTACCTCCTGCACGCCAAGCTGGTGGATCTGCTCGGGTGTCATCTGCGTGGTGGTCTGGTTGGCGACATTGGCTGCATACCAGGCCGCGCCATCGGGCAAGGCGTTCCAACCATCACTGGTACGGGCAGCGGGCAGGTATTCCTGCTCCAGGAATTGTGCGAGCCGCGCTACCGCCGGGTTGATATCGCGCTCGATGCTGCGGCGATAGGCGGTGCGCAGGCGCTCCTGGTCTGCAACGGGCAGTTGGCCCACCAGATCGCGCGCTGGCGTGTAGTACACACTGTCTTCGACCTTGGCGCTGACCAGATTCTTGTGTGCACCCAGCATGGCCTGCACGATGGCACGCGGCTGGGTAACCCCATGCTTGATGCCCTGGCGCATATTGGCGATAGCCTGGTCGATCCAGGCCGGCAAAGCCTGAAGCCGGCGCAAATAGGCCTCAAATTGCGGCGTATTGGTCAATGGTTGGCCTGCCTGGCCGCTGGCATAGTTGGCCAGCGTTACTGGCAAGGCATCCATCTGATTGAGGGGCAGCCAGTGTTCGGGAAATGGCTCCAGGCGCAAGGCGGCATGCAATTCATAGCCGAGCGCGTCGTAGTTGGTCTGCGCACTGGTATCTAACTGCTGGCGCGGGATGCGCTTTAGTTCATGCAGGAAGGCACGGTAACGGGCGAATTGCCTGGCGCGCTGCTCGGGAAAAATATCCGCCCCCAGGCGATCTGAAAATCGGTTGTCGCCATTTTCGCTGGCCAGTATTGGGTTGTACTGTGCAAACGCGAGGTAGTAGCGCCGTGCCAGATCGTCAAGGCGGGCTTTGGCTCTAACACTTTTCTGCGACTGCGCTGGGTGTGTCTGTATACCCTGGTCGGTTGTTTGGGATGCGGCCAGACTCAAGCTGGCTAGCAGGAGTGCAGTGGGGACAAGTCGACGAAGGGCGGTGTGGGTCATGGTAGATGCCTGTTGGGTGGCGGAAAGACAAGCTTAGCGCAGGGCGGCATGGCAGGCCTCTCACTACATCCGCCGAAATTGTTGGGCGCTATTTGGCGCTGCGAGTCAGGCACTGCCGGTAGCGTCCATCCACCCGCTGCGCAAACCAGGCAGTGGTCAGCTTGCGAGTGATCTTGCTGCTGACCAGGCGGATCTGCGGCAGGGCAGCACGCGGCAAGGGCTGGTGCGCGCGCTTTTCTGCCAGAGCAAACAGGCGCTGGTACAGCATGGACTGGGAAAACTGTTCGGTCTTTTCCAGCTGCAGTTCGCGCTTGATGTCGGCTGTGTCCATATTCAGCGAATTTGCCAATGCGCTCAACGCCAGCTCGGTTTCGCTGGCTTGCCCATCATTGCGCAGCAGATCGCCATCGGGCACTACCCGGCGCTGGCTCAGCTTGGCCAGCGCCAGCTGGAATGCCGCATTACGGCTGGAATAGCGGCCGGCATTGAAGTCGGCGAAGCGATACAGCATGGCCGGGTAGTCAATGCGGTAGTGCAGCAGATGGGCAATGCCGAAGTAGACGCCGCCACGCCGGCTGAATACCTCGTGGCGCAGGCTGCCATTAATGGGGTAGGGGTAGGGCCACTGCTTGCTGTGTATCTCGGCAAACGCCACGCTGACCTGCATCGGCCCGCCGGTGCGGATCGGATTGTTGATATTGACCGGCAGGCCGAAGCGGCCGGCGTCGGCGATCATCTCTTCAAACAGCGCATTCATCTCGCGCTCGGTGCGCAAGGCATCGATGCGGCTGGCGTAAGACTTGCCATTACGCGATTTCACCCGCAGCGCCGCCTTGACCAGCGCAAGCGGCACGCCATGGCGATGGGCGCGTTGCTCCAGCTCCTTCCACACATCCTTGCCCAGATCCGGCACCACCGGGTCGCCCTGCCAGCTCGATTCCTGCTCGATCACTGCAATGGCGCCGCATACATAGTCGGCGGTATAGGGAATCTTCAGGGCGGTGAAAGCATTGAAGATATCGGCCTCCCAGCCGGCGCGGTCGCTGATCTGGCGCGGCAACAGCGTGTTGATCAGGGCGCGCCCGGCCTTGGGGTCGGCCCAGGCCGGCTGCTCGGCAGGTTTGGCCTGCGGTACCGGTGGTTTGGTGGGTATGCTGTTGGGCGGCGGAGGCGCGATCACCACGGCTGGGCTGGCTGCTGCCTCGACGGCCGGCTGCGGCGGCGCAGCCGGCTCGTCGCGGGGAGGCGGGGCGGGTGGCACGCTGGCACAACCGCCAAGCAAGATAAGCAGGAACAGGCTGAATGGCTTCATGAGTCAGGTGACCAGGCGTGAGCAATGTTTCGGGCGCGGCATTGTAGCCCGGCAAGCACGGCCGGCGCCGTGCGGCAGTACAATCGGCGCCATGACTGATCTCCTCCCCCCCTATGCTGCGCTGACTCCCGATTGCCTGCTCGACGCCGTCGAGTCGCTGGGCCTGCGCACCAGCGGCAGCCTGCTGGCTCTCAATAGTTACGAAAACCGCGTCTATCAGGTTGGCATGGACGAAGGCCCGCCGCTGGTAGCCAAGTTCTACCGGCCCGAGCGCTGGAGCGATGCGCAGATTCTGGAAGAGCACGCCTTCTCTGCCCGGCTGGCCGAGCGGGAGATCCCGGTGGTGGCGCCGATGCTGATCGAGGGACGTAGCCTGCATCACCATGCCGGCTTTCGCTTCTCGCTGTTTGCGCGCCGTGGCGGCCGCCATCCTGAGCTGGATAACAAGGAGGTGCGCCTGTGGATAGGCCGCTTTCTCGGCCGGATTCATGCAGTAGGCGAAACCGAGACGTTTGCCAGCCGCCCGACACTCGATATTGCCAGCTTCGGCGAAGAGCCCTTGGCCTTGGTACTGGCCGGCACCACCATCCCGCGCGAATTGCATGCGGTCTATGCCGGGGTAGCGCAGCAGGCGCTCGACGGCGTACGCCGCTGCTATGAGCGGGCCGGTCAGGTGGCCAGCCTGCGCCTGCATGGCGATTGCCATGCCAGCAATATCCTGTGGACCGATGCCGGCCCGCATTTCGTTGATTTCGACGATGCGCGCATGGGCCCGGCGGTGCAGGATTTGTGGATGCTGCTATCGGGCGAGCGCGCCGAGCAGATCGCCCAGCTCGCCGATATCGTCGATGGCTATGAAGACTTCCGCGAATTCGACCGGCGCGAATTACATCTGGTGGAGGCGCTGCGCACCTTGCGCCTGTTGCACTACAGCGCTTGGCTGGCGCGGCGCTGGCACGATCCGGCCTTCCCGGTGGCCTTCCCCTGGTTTGATACGCCGCGTTATTGGGAACAGAAAATACTGGAACTTCGTGAACAAATTGCGATCATGGACGAGCCGCCCTTGCCGATCTGAGCTGGCCGGGGCAGGTATCTTGCCGGGCTAGCGCCCACTTGCCGATTCACCCCGTTTTTCCCCTCAACTGGAGTCGCCTCATGTCCTTGTCTATGTACCAAGCCACCGTTCCGGTCTATGTACGCATGCTGCAAAATCTCACCGCCATCCTGGACAAGTCGGCCGCCCATGCCGAGGCGAAGAAGTTCGACCCGGCCATCCTGATCAATGCCCGGCTGGCGCCCGATATGTTTGCCTTGTGCCGCCAGGTGCAAATCGTCACCGATACTGCCAAAGGCTCGGTGGCGCGCCTCGCCGGTATCGAAATTCCGAAATACGAAGACACCGAAACCAGTTTCGATGAATTGAAAGCACGCATCAGCAAGACCATTGCCTTTATCGAGAGTGTGCCTGCCAGCCAGATCGACGGCAGCGAGGGGCGCGAAATCGTTCTGAAAGTGCGCGGCAACGATATGCACTTTGCCGGCCAGCCTTATCTGCTGAATTTCGCCCTGCCGAACTTCTATTTCCACCTGGTGACCGCTTACGACATCCTGCGGCATCACGGCGTGGAGCTGGGCAAGCCGGATTATCTGGGCGCGTATTGATTCACCTCGCCTAGTTGTTGGTTCCCACAACAGCCGTTCTGGCTGTTGTGGGCCTGAACACGCTTACATTCATCCATATGTTGATTCGAATATTTCCCGCTAGTCGATTGGGTCGGGCTAGATTGTTATTGCTGCTTGTAGGCTTGCTTGCTGTTTTGGCTATATTCTACGCACCGGCTGCCTATTATCTTTTCCGCTATCAGCCACAACAAGGTGATTTTATTTTCCAGTCTTTGCCGCGTACTGAATTGGTCAGGGCGATCGAGGGCATTTCGCGCTCACGCTATTCACACGTTGGCATGTTGGTTCGCAAGGAAAATGCTTGGTATGTGCGGGAAGCATCGGCACAGGTTGCTGATACGCCGCTATTTCTATGGGCCGCACGGGGCCGTGGTGGCAGTTTCGATGTGTTTCGCCTGAATGAGAGCCTGCAATCGACGATTCCGGCATTTATCCAGGCCAGCGAAAAATACCTCGGTCGTCCCTACGATTATCGCTATCGTATAGACGATGGGTATATCTATTGCTCGGAGCTTCTCTACAAGGCTTATTTCGATGCGACCGGCGTCAGGCTTGGGCGTTTAAAAAAACTGGGCGAGCTCGACTGGCGGCCGTACCAGGCAACCATTACGCAATATGAGGGTGGCCCGGTGCCGCTGGAGCGGGAAATGATCACACCAGTTGATTTGTCGCGTGCGGCACAATTGCATCTGGTATTCAGCAGTGGCGGCTGAAACGGCAGCGGTCAATACAGCAGGTGCTCGATGCAGCAGATCGGGATTTATCCCGACCACTTTGCAGAACCGGACGCTGTCGGAACAAATTCCGACCTGCCCTCAGCTAGTTTGACTATGCATGCGACTTGATCAAGCTGCTATCGCGGCTACACCACTACCACCTTGGGCAAGTCAAAACCATTAAACCGCCCGGCGCAGGCATTGCTATAGGCGCCGGCATTGCGCACATAGATGAAATCGCCTTCCTGGATATCGTTGGGCAAGGGCTGATTGCGGGTGCAGATATCCATCGAGTCGCAGGTGGGGCCGGCCACTACCCAGCTGGTAAGCGCGCCGTGGCGATCGCTGCGCATATCGTAGGTAATGCCGGTTGTGGTCTCCAGCAAGCCATTGAACACCCCGGCGTCAAGGTAGGCCCAGGGCTGGCCGCGCCGCACTGTCTGGCCGATCACCTTGCAAACTAAATAGGCCGAGTCGGAAACCAGGAAGCGTCCCGGTTCGGCCATCACCCGGATTTCGTCCGGCACCGCTGCCAAGGCGGCATTGATGATCTCGCCGATGCTGGTGATCGAGGGCACCGGGCTGTCGTGTTCCACCGGAAAGCCGCCGCCCAGGTTCAACAGGCGCGGCGTCAGGCCGCGGCTGCGCATCTGCGCGAATAGCGCCAGGGCGGCGCTGATGCCGATGCGCCAGTTTTCCGGATTCAGGCATTGCGAGCCGGCGTGGAAGGTGGCGCCGGCCAGATCGGCACCCAGGCGCACTGCTTCGTCGAGAATCGCGTCGATCTCTTCATCGAATACGCCGAATTTTTCCGATAGCGGCGACACCGAGCCTTCATTGCTGGTGTGCAGGCGCAGATAGAAGCTGGCATGCGGCGCAATGCCATGCACCTTGTGCAGTTCGCTGACCGAATCCACTACGTACCACTGCACGCCAGCCTCGGCGGCGATGGCGATTGCTTCGCGTGCCCGCATCGGATTGCTGAAATACAGCTCCTGCGCGGCAACGCCGATGTCTCGGCATAGGTCGAGCTCGGCCGGCGAGGCGATCTCGAAGCCGGCGCCGGCCTCGCGCAACACTCGCAGGATGGCCGGATCGGGGTTGCACTTGACCGCATAGTGGATATGCACGCGCGGCATGGCCGCCTGGAAGCGGCGCACCTTCTCGCGCAGCACCGCGCTATCGACTACCAGCAGCGGGCCATCGTAGCCCTTGGCAAGCTGCTTACGCACCAGTTCAAAGTCGGGCTGCGGTTCGCGGCTGGGGTCGAAAGTACGGGTCATTGCGGCGGCTCGGTCAGAAAAGGGCGCTAGTGTAGTGCAGCGCTCGGTGGTGGCAAACACGGCGGCGCATGCACCGTTAGCTTGGTCGGATCGGCGCAACGCAGGCTAGCTGTTATGTGGATTTGGGAAGCGGTAGAGATCGCGTTCCAGCCCATCAGGAAAGATCTGCCGGTCGAACTTGATGCCACCAAGCCGTTCCACCAGGGTGCGCGCTGCCATATTGTTGTCGTTCATATAGGTTTGCACACTATCCCAGCCGAACACGCGGTAGGCATGGTCAATGGCCGCGCGCGAGGCTTCCTGGGCGATACCCATGCCGCGATATTCGGGCAACAGCCACCAGGTCAGCTCGCGCGGCCAGCCGCGCCCCTGCCAGAAACCGCACATGCCGACGATATCGCCCTCGGCGCGGCGCTGGATCGCCCATACCCCAAAGCCTTGCAAATGCCATACGCCCAGGTCGCTCGCCAGCCTGGCCCAGGCCGCCGCCGGGGTGAGCGGGCCGCTGTAGTGGCGCGAGGCTTCGGCATCGGTGTAAAAGCGTTGGTAAACCGCGTCGCAGGCTAGCGTTGGCGGCAGCAGTTGCAGGCGTTCGGTATCGAGGGTTGGTATCTGCATGGGTATGGGTGGCGGTAAGGTGGAACGGCTCGCGCCGCGCTGCATTGCTGAGGCGCGAAAAACGGATTGGGCAGTGTGCCGGCAACACCCTGGGCAAGCAACCGCATGCGCACTTTCGCCATAGTCAGCAGGCCACGCCTTTGGCATATTGGGCGACTTGATCTGTCCATGAGGCGAGCATGCTGAATAAACTCAATCAATTGTCCGAATCCCATGGCCAGTTGCAAAAGGGCCATGGTCTGGTGTCGGGCGTGTTTGCGCTGATGTTGGGGATTCTGTGTTTTCTTGGTGTGCTGGCATTTCACTTTCCGGCCTATCTGACCACCCCGGAACTGCGCCACAGCTATAGCGTGGACGCGATCCGCCAGCTGATGTTCTGGAGCATGGTGGCATCGGGCGCCATTGCCCTGACCAATATCGTGCTGGGGCGGGTGCGCTGGCTGTCGGCCTGGGCCTTCGGCTTTGTCGCCCTGTCGGCCCTGCTGGGAGGCAGCAAGGTGCCAGTACACGATTTTGCCGACCATACGCCCTATATCGGGCTCGACTGGTTCATTCTCGATCTGCTTGGCTCCAGCCTGATCTTCATCTTTATCGAGAAGCTGTTTGCCCTGCGCAAGCAGCCGATTTTCCGGGCAGAGTGGCAGACCGATTTCTACCACTTTCTGGTCAACCATATGGTGGTCGGCTTTGTGCTGCTGGCCACCAATCTGCTGGTGCACCGCCTGTTCGGCTGGGCCGCCCAGGATGGCGTGCAGGGCTGGGTGCAGGCGCTGCCATTTCCCGTTGCCCTGTTCCTGATCATTCTGGTGGCTGATCTGGCGCAATACTGGACGCATCGCGCCTATCACGAGGTGCCGCTGCTGTGGCGTTTGCATGCGGTGCATCACAGCGTGAAGAGCATGGATTGGCTGGCCGGCTCGCGCCAGCATGTGCTGGAGCTGCTGCTGACCCGCACCCTGGTGCTGGCGCCGATCTTTGTATTGGGTTTCAGCAAGGAAGTGATCGACGCCTATATCGTGGTGGTCGGTTTCCAGGCGGTGTTCAACCACGCCAATGTCAGCGTGCGCCTCGGGCCCTTGCGCTATGTTGTCGTGACGCCGAATTTCCACCACTGGCACCATAGCCAGGATAAGGAAGCGCTGGACCGCAACTATGCCGCCCATTTCGCCTTTCTCGACTATCTGTTCGGCACGGCGGTGAAGTCCGACCGCCCCTGGCCCAGCGAATACGGTGTACTGGGGGACTATGTGCCCGATGGCTTTTTCAAGCAGCTGCTGTTTCCGTTTCGCTGGAAGGGGTGAAGAAGTATTGGACTGATCGAGTGTTCAAGCGGCATTGCCGGCCCCGCGAGGCGGGGGCTTGGGTGGCAGTGAGTAGACTGCTGATCTCTTTTGTTTTCGCCCACCCCTGCCGCCGCGTGGGGGCCGGGTGAGGGCGGTATAGGCCGTAGCAGCTGTTTGATGGGAAAGCGCGGCGGTGCCCACCTTCGTGGCTAAAGCCGCTCCTGCATATCGAATGCGCGGAAGTGGCTACACCACCGCCACCCCTTCATCCTTATCGTCTTCCTCGTCGCTGATCAGACTCAGGCTGTCGAGGCCGCTTTCCTGGCGGGCCTCTTTGACCTTGCTCTCCAGCTTGATCTTGAGGCGCAATTCGTTCACCGCATCGGCATTGCGCAGGGCCTCCTCCAGGCTGATCCGGCCTGCTTCATACAGCTCGAACAGGGCATGGTCGAAGGTCTGCATGCCCAGCTCGCGCGATTTGCCCATGACCGCCTTGATGCCGCCGATATCGCCCTTGAAGATCAAGTCCGATACCAAGGGGGTATTGAGCATGATCTCGATGGCGGCAACACGGCCCTTGCCGTCCTTGGTGGGCACCAGGCGCTGCGATACAAAGGCTTTCATATTCAGCGACAGGTCCATATACAGCTGCGGGTGGCGCTCTTCCGGAAAGAAATTGATGATGCGCTCGATGGCCTGATTCGATGAGTTGGCATGCAGGGTGCCCATGGCCAGGTGGCCGGTCTCGGCAAAGGTCATGGCGTATTCCATGGTTTCGCGGTCGCGGATTTCGCCGATCAGGATCACATCGGGTGCCTGGCGCAGGGTGTTTTTCAGGGCGGCAAACCAGCCCTTGGTATCGCGACCGACTTCGCGATGGGTAATCAGGCAGTTTTTCGGCTTGTGCACATATTCGACCGGGTCTTCGATGGTGATGACATGGCCGAAGCTATTGCTGTTGCGATAATCGATCATCGCCGCCAGGGTGGTGGATTTGCCAGAGCCGGTGCCGCCGATCAGCAGGATCAGGCCGCGCTTGCTCATCATCACGTCTTTGAGAATGACCGGCAGGCCCATTTCATCGAAATTGGGAATCTTGGTGGTGATGGTGCGCAACACCATGCCGACCTGCTCTTGCTGCACGAATACATTGACGCGGAAGCGGCCGATATCGGCCGGGGCGATGGCGAAATTGCATTCCTGCTCCCGCTCGAATTCGGCACGTTGCGCCTCGCTCATGATGGCGTAGGCCAGTGCCTTGGTGTGCACGCCACTGAGCTTCTGGCTGCCCACCGGGGTCATCTTGCCGTTGATCTTCATGGCGGGCGGGAAGTCATCCGAAATGAACAAGTCGGAGGCATTCTTGGCCAGCATGGCGCGCAACAGATCGTGCATATTCTTCAGGGCAAGCTCGGGCGACATGGGGGGGCTCCGGCAGGTTGGCTATAGTGGATTCTAGTTGCCGGCCCCTTGGCGACAAGTTTGCGCGGGAGCATAGCCAATGACCGACTCGATTCCAGCCACCATTCCCATGCAGGACTACCAGCTCGCTGGTGCTGCCGGGGACTTTCTGCCCGAGCTGCAGCGCGTATTCACCCAGTCGCGCCTGCTGGCGGTGTTCGATGCGGAATCGGTGAGCATCCTTGCTGACTATATGCAGGTATACCGCATGCCGGCAGGTGCCTTGCTGTTGAAGGAGGGGGAGCGCAGCGACTTTACCGTGCTGCTATTGAGTGGCGAGGTGAATGTGCTGAAAACCCACGCCGGCCGCGCACCGCAATCCATTGCCATCATCACGCCAGGCAAATTGATCGGCGAAATGTCGCTGATCGATGGCGAGCCACGTTTTGCCAGCTGCGTGGCGCAAAGCGAGGTGCTGTTTGCGGTGCTGACCCGCCACGCCATGCTGCAGCTACTTGATGAGCATCCCAAGCTTGGCTCGCAACTATTGATGCGCCTGGTCGCCTTGGTAAGCAATCGCCTGCGCCAGACCAGCGCCAAACTGGTGGCGATGATGTCGCAGAGCGCGTGAGAGGGCAGGAGCGAAGCCTGAGGCCGGAATGAGCCCCTCTCCCGCAAGCGGGAGAGGGTGGCCCGCAGGGCCGGGTGAGGGCGGCCTGGGGTGGCGCCCCGGCTTTCAATGCTCAACTGCGTCGGACGCCATGAGCCGTGTTACAGGCATACCGGTGAAAAAGGCCAGCATCGCTGGCCTTTTGTTCTACCCAAGCACGCGTATCCGCTCAACCGGACGACTTGCCACCCTTGGCAATGGTTTCGCAGATCGGCTTCTGTGGGTCGGCTGCCGGCAGCTTGTTGCACACGCCATCAAGCTGGCTCAGCACCCGCTGCACGGTGGCATCATGCTGCTTGTCCTTGTTCCAGCTGCCCAATTTGCCGACCAGGCGCTCCAGCGATCGGCGGTTGCGCTCATAGAACGCATTCTGGATGCCACTGAGTTCGGTAAGGATAGTGCTGGCGGCTTTTTCCAACCGCGCTTCATCCTGCGGTGCCAGCTCGACGATGCCGGCAATATAGCTGGAGCCCCATTGCAGGCGGGTGGCCGGGCCTTCCGATGCGTTATAGGCCTGCTCGTACCAGTTCAACGCGGCTACCTTGTCGCCACGGCTCTTGGCATTGGCCGCCAGCGCCAGCATGAAGTAATACGGCGAGTGCGAGCGTTTCAGTTCGGCCTGCAGCAGCTTGTCCGATTCATCGATCAAGCCGGCGCTGCTCAATGCCTCGGCCGCTGCGCTGATCACCGATTGCCGCTCATAGCCATTGCTGGTGTTCTTGTCCGCTTCGGCCACCTGGCTGCGCACCGCTGCCAGCAGCTTGTCATTGAGCGCGCCGCCCTTGGGCTGGTCGAGTTTGGCCAGGGCGATGCGGCTTGATACCGCCGACAGCCGATCGGTGGTCGACAGGCTGCTATCGCTGCTGAGCTTGCTCAGCACTGCGTGCCAGTCGTTGACCAGCTTGTCGCGCTCGGGCGAACGTTCGCGCGTCAGGTAGCCGGTCAGATCGGCCGCATAGTTGACCGAAATATCAAAATTGGCGCGCGCCTGCTTGGCGTCGGCCACCAGGCGGGCGACCGCAGCGGCGCCGGCTGGTTTGTCGAAACTGGCCGGGCGCTTGGCGGTGGCGGCTGCGGCAACTGCCTTGAGCTGCAGGCGCAGGGCGGTATCGGCCAGCGAGGCCGGTACGCTGGATGACAGCTGCTGCAAGGTGGATGGAATCTTGTCGGCAGGCAGCAGCTTGGCTTCGTCGCTATCCCAGGCATAGTCGGCCAGCATGCGCCAATCATCGGCGGCCAGTTTTTTCGGGTCGGCCAGGGCATTTTCCAGCGTTTGCTGGATAGGGTGAGCGGCCGACAGGCCGATGCCCAGTGCTTTCACATAGCGCTCGGCATCCACTTCGCCGGGCAGGCGCGTCAGCTCGGCGCCGTCCGGATTGAACAGGATCATGGTCGGGTAGCCGCGCACCTTGAATTGCTCACCGAGTTTTTGCGCATTGGGGCTGTCGCCATCGAGATAGACCGGCACAAACAAACGGGTTTTCTCGATGAATGACTGCTGGTTGAAGATGGTCGATTTGACCTGATTGCATGGTGGACACCAGGCTGCACCCCAGTAGAGGAAGATAGGCTTGCGCTCGGCCTTGGCCTGGGCAAAGGCGGCAGCAACGTCGCCTTGCTGCCAGGCAATACCGGCGGGAAGGGCGTGGGCATCGGTACCGGCAAAGGCGGGGCTGGCAGTTAGCAGGGTGGCGGTAGCCAGGGCAATCAGGGTGTGCTTCATGGGCAAGCCTCGGTCTGGGTGATTTATATGCATTCTGCTTTGATATTTCTTTGTCACAAAGCAGAAAGTTGCATAAGCAAAGGTCGCGATTCAGGAAGCGGATCGTACCAAACGTAGCCGGGTAATTTCCGACGGCGCACCAAATCGTTTTGGCGGCCCCCAATAGCCGGTGCCGCGACTGACATAGACCCACAAGCCCTGCAGGCGATTGAGGCCCGCGGTATACGGCTGTTGCAGCGGCACAAACAGATTCCACGGCCAGAATTGCCCGCCATGGGTGTGGCCGGACAGCTGCAGATCAAACCCTGCCGCAGCGGCGGCGCTGGCGCTACGTGGTTGATGGGCGAGCAACACGCGGGCGCCGGCATTGGCGGGCGCATTGGCCAGCGCCGCCTGCGGGTCGCTGCGGTGGGCTTCGTCGAAATGATGGGCGGTGTAGTCCGGCACGCCGGCCAGCAGCAGATGACCATCGCCATGCTTGAGCAGCACATGCTCGTTCATCAGCACAGTCAGCCCGAGGCGGCGGAACTCGGCGATCCAGTCATGGCCGCCGGAATAGTATTCATGGTTGCCGGTAACCAGAAAGCTGCCATGGCGGGCGCGCAGCCTCGCCAGCGGCGCAGTATGCGGCGCCAGGCTGTCGACGCTGCCATCGACCAGATCGCCGGTGATGGCCACCACATCGGCATTGAGCGCATTGACCCGATCGACAATCCGGTCGAGATAGTCGCGCTTGATGGTGGGGCCGACATGGATATCGCTGATCTGCGCAATGGTGAAGCCATGCAGCGCATCGGGCAGATTGGCCAGCGGCACGTCGATTTCCACCACCTGGGCCAGGCGGCGCGCATTGATATAGCCTGCCAGGGTGACCAGCAGGGCGGCTGCGATCACGGCGATGGCGCTGTAGTGCAGCAGCGCATGGCTGGGCAGCAGGAACAGGCTGGTCAGCAACAAGCCGATATCGCGCGCCAGGGTCAGGATCAGCAGGCTGGAAAACAGCCCCATGATCACCAGCCCAAGCCAGGCCAACCGATCGGCCAGCGACTCCCGCTCGATAAACCGCGCCAATAGGCCCAGCGGCATCAGGCAGCATGATGCGGCCAACAGCAACACCCCAATCAGCCGGCCAGCGTCACCGAGCGCGAGCGGCGGCAACAGACGGCTGCCGATATAGACATGCAGCGCTGCCAATAGGGCCAGCACGATAAACAAGAATGGAAGGCGTCGCATGGCAGGGCTCACTAGGCAGGAGTGGCCTAGATGAGGGCGGCAACCTCTGAATCAAGTTGGCTGCAGCGGGAAGGTGCCGTACCGCGTGGCGCGTTCATGCTGCCTTTGCCAACGCCCCTTTGGCGCGATTCAGCCATTCGTTGTTGTTACTCTTGGCATGGCGATGCCAATGGCGGCTGTCGCTGATGATCTGCTCATACAGCTCGCGGGCGCGCTGGTGGTCGGCGTCGTTGTTCTGGCTGTCCAGCCAGTCGGCATAGCGGCATGTGGCTTCGGCATCGCCCGAAACCGTCAGGGCCTGCTCGAACGCTGCGCGGGCATCGCTGGATTGCTGCGCTGCCAGGGTACGTGCGTGGAGCAGGGCCAGCTGCTCTTGTTGGCGCGCCTGCTTGTTCTGGGCAAACAGCTGATCCAGCGCCGCGCTGGCCTGTCCGGCTTCTCCTAGCGCCAGACTGGCGCGGACAAAGCCGGCAACAAGATTGATATCGCTGGCAAAGGGGCCGGACAGGCAGGCGCGGTAGTGTTCCTGGGCGGCGCGTGCGTCGCCCGAGTCCAGCAGGGCGGCTGCCAGGGCGGCGCGATTGCCGACGGTGGGGGTGAGCTCGAATGCCTGCTTGGCTTCGCGCAGTGCGCGGCCCGGGTCGATGGCCTGGCGGATTACCCGCTTGGCCACCTGGGTGCCGCGGCTATGGCGCAAGCTGGGCCAGTAAATCACGACGAAGTAAACAATGCTGCCCAGCATGGGAAACGAGAACAGCACGATCAGCCAATACAGCTCATAGCCATTGCGCAAGGCATGGATGGCGAAATAGATGGCGATCAGTACATGCAGGCCCAGGCCCAGGAAAATTGGCATGGTGGTAGTCCTCGATTCGCGTGCACGGGGCGACGCGGGTAGTCAGTTGCTGCGGGTTGAAAAGTGGCGGCTGGGTGTAGCGGCCCGGCAAGGTCTGTGCGGCCAGGGGCCATACAAACGGCCGCCATGTTAGCGGGCAATTTCGCGCAACGCTCGGCAACTACTCACACAAGGCCACTTACAATGGCGCACTTTTTCCGCCAGTGATTACCCTATGACCTCACCGCTACCACGCCGCGACGGTATAGCGCCCAGCTATCTCTGGCTGCCTGCCGGGCAGTGGCCCAGCCTGTACGCCTTTCTGGTACAGCGCTTTGCCCATCTGGGTGAGGATGTGCTGCGCCAGCGCATCGAGCGCGGTGAACTGCTCGATGAGCATGGCCAGCCGATCAGCCTGAGTACACCCTATCGCCAGGGTGGGCGCATCTGGTACTACCGCGAGGTGCCGGCGGAGACGCCGGTGCCATTCCAGGCGGACATACTGCATCGCGATGCGCAATTGCTGGTGGTGGACAAGCCGCACTTTCTCGCCATGATCCCGGCCGGCAGGCATCTGCATGAAACCTTGCTGGTGCGATTGCGCAAAGAGCTCGATTTGCCCGAGCTGACGCCCATTCACCGGCTGGACCGCGAAACGGCCGGCGTCGTGCTGTTCTGTCTTGACCCGGCTAGCCGGGGCGTTTACCAGCGTTTGTTCGAGCAGCGTGCGGTGGAGAAGGAATACGAAGCGTTGGCGCCAATTCGCGCCGATCTGCAACTGCCGCTGGTGCATCGCAGCCGCCTGGAAGAGGGGCGGGAATTCTTCACCATGTGCGAAGTGCCGGGCGAACCCAATAGCGAAACCCGTATCGAGCTGATTGCGCAGCACGGCGAGTTCGGCCACTACCGGCTGCAGCCGCATACCGGCAAGAAGCACCAGCTCAGGGCCCATATGGCGGCGCTGGGCATTCCGATACTGCACGACCCGTGGTATCCGGTAAAACTGCCAGACAAGGGCGAAGACTTCAGCCGGCCCTTGCAATTGCTGGCGCGTTCGATAGCCTTTCGCGACCCATTGACTGGCGAGCCACGGCGTTTCGAGAGCCGGCGTGCCTTGTTACTGGGCTGATCTGCCTGTCCTTTCCCAAACAGTTGCGAGTTGCGATGCGAGTATTGCTGCAAAGAGTCAGCCAGGCCTCGGTGAGCGTGGCCGGTGCCACGGTCGGCGCCATCGGCCCCGGCCTGTTATTGCTGGTCGGGGCCGAGTCGGCCGATGGCGAAGCGGATATCCAGTGGCTGGTGCGCAAAATCGCCAAGCTGCGGGTGTTTGCCGATGAGGCCGGCGTGATGAACCGCTCGGTGCTTGATGTCGGTGGCGAGGTGCTGGCAGTGAGCCAGTTCACCCTGTTTGCCAGCGTCAGGCAAGGCAATCGCCCATCGTGGAGCGGCGCGGCGCCAGGGGCTGTGTCGCAACCCTTGTTCGACCGATTTGTTGCCGCCATGTCGGCCGAACTGGGCAAGCCGGTGCCGACTGGCGTGTTTGGCGCCGATATGCAGGTCAGCCTGATCAATGACGGGCCGGTCACCCTGTGGCTGGATTCGCGCAATCCGGCGTAAGGCACGGCACCACGCTCGCTTTGGGAGTTCGCATGAAACAAATAATTTGCAAGCAGTACGGCCCGCCCGAGGTGTTGCAAATCGTTGATGTACCCATGCCGGAACCGGGCGAGCGCGACGTACTGATCAAGGTGAAGGCGTTTACCGTGTCGGCGGGCGACTGGCGAGTGCGTAGCCTGAGCATGCCACCGGGCTTTGCGCCCATCGCCAGGCTAGCACTGGGTTTTTCCGGCCCGCGCAATCCGGTACTGGGCGCCGATCTGGCGGGCGAAGTGGTGGCGGTGGGTAGCCAGGTCAGTCGCTTCAAGGTGGGCGACGCGGTACTGGCGTTCACCGGGGCAGCATTGGGCGGCTATAGCGAGTACCGATGCCTGCCGGAAACCGCTGCCATTGTGCACAAGCCCGACAATCTGGCGTTTGACGAGGCGGCGGCCATACTGTTCGGCGGGATGACCGCGCTGTGTTCTTTGCGTAAGGCGGATATCCGCACAGGGGAGACGGTGCTGGTCAATGGTGCTACCGGTGCCGTTGGCGCAGCAGCGGTGCAACTGGCCAGGCAGATGGGGGCGCGGGTAAGCGCTGTCTGCGGGCCGGGCGGCATGGATCTGGTCAAATCCTTGGGCGCCGAGCTGGCGATCGACTACACCCGCACCGACTTTGCTGAATTGCCGCAACGCTATGATGTGATCGTCGACTGCGCTGGCACCGCACCCTATGCGCGCAGCCGCCGCGCCCTGCAGGCAAATGGTCGCTTGTTGCTGGTGCTGGGCGGGCTGGGCGACCTGCTCAAAGCCCCCTGGATGCCACTCTTCAGTAAGCAGCGCATCATCGCCGGTCTGGCCAGGGTCAGTCAGGGCGATCTGCAAGACCTGGTTCGGCTGGCCGAGCAAGGCGAGGTGCGAGCGGTGATTGATCGCCGCTACCCGTTCGCGCAGATTGTCGAGGCGCATCGCTACCTGGATACCGGTCGCAAGAAAGGCAGCATTGTCATGCTGGTCGATCCGTGAGTGGCACCATCAGGAGTCAATAACCATGAAGTCCGATACTCAACCGTTTCAAGTCCTGCGCCTCGACCATATCGTGCTGCGCGTCAGCGACCTGGCGCGATCGATTGCGTTTTATGGCGAGGTGCTCGGTTGCCGGGTAGAAAAGCGCCGCGATGACCTTGGCTTGATTCATCTGCGCGCTGGCGCTTCGATGATCGATCTGGTGGCAGTCGATGGCCCGATTGGCCGGCGCGGCGGCGCTGCCGCCGGTGAGTCAGGCCGCAACCTCGATCATGTTTGCCTGCGCATCGAACCGTTTGACGAGCCCACCATCATCGCCCACCTGGCTGCCTTCGGCCTGGCACCGCTGGGCGAGGCCGAACCCAATTTCGGGGCAGAGGGCGATGGCCTCTCGCTGTATTTTCATGATCCGGACGGCAATCTGCTGGAGCTGAAGGGCCCGGCGGGCTGAAGCGCACCGGGCCTGCTTGCCCGTCGCGACAGATGCGCATGTGTCTTTTCATGCCGTACCCTGTATGGTTCTTGATTCTTCGCCTTTTCGCGGCTTGCGCATCTCACTGCCTGGCTGTGCGCAGCAGCACCATGCTTGGGCGGCCACGCAGATCCGGAGTGTTATTTGACCTTGTTTCCGTTCCCGCCAGCGCGCTCGGGATTTCCGAGCCCCTGGCTTGGTGCAGCATTGCTCGTACTTTCGGCGCAGGCAGCCGGGCTGGATGCGGTTGACCCACAAGCAACCCAGCCGTCCGCCGCACAGGCCGTGACACCCGTACCGGCCCGATCCATAGAAAAAATCGAAGTCGAAGCAAACAGCGATGCCGGTCGCCGACAGTCGCTCGCGCTCAAACATATTGTCACCCAGGCCGATATGGCGCGGTTTGGCGATAGCACCGTACTCGATGTGCTGCGGCGCCAGCCTGGGGTGACGGTGACTGGCGCGGCCGGGTCGGGTAAGGGTGAGGTGCGCATGCGCGGGCTGGGCAGTGGCTATGTGCGCATATTGCTCAATGGTGAGCCGGCGCCACCAAATTTTTCGCTGGAAAGTCTGTCACCCAGCCTGCTCGACAGAATTGAAATCCTGCCGCTGCCCAATGTGGCGCTGGGAACCCAGGCCATAGCCGGGACAATCAATATCATCCTCAAGCAAGGCCAGGCTAAGCGCAGTCGCGATGCCACTGTCGCGTTGTCGAACAGCAATGGCTTCTGGAATGGCAATGCCAGCTTTGGCCTGGGTGAGGCGACTGATCGTTTTTCGTGGCTGGTGGCGGCATCGGCCCGGCATAGCCAGGCTGACGATATATACCAGACCACCATCGCCGGGCAGGACAGGCAAAGTGGCAGTTTGCTGCGCGAGATGGCGCAGTTCAATCACGATAGCAGTGCCAGCTGGACCATCGCGCCGCGCAGCAGCTGGCAGATTACGGATATGCAGTCGCTGAGCTGGCAAGGTTTTGTCAGCGATACGCAATACCAAAGCAGCGGCCACGACGAGACCCATTTCTTGCTTGGGCCGGTCAACCCGTGGGGGCGCAATCGTTACCTGAGCGATGGGCGCACCAGCACCTTGCGCAATCAGTTTTCCTGGTCGGACCAGCTGTCTGACAGCACCAAAGTCGATATCCGGCTCACCGACACCCATTCACAAAAGCGTCACGGCAGCATGGTTGCCTGGATCGACGTGGCGGGCGAAACCAGCCAGCGCGAGCATCTGCGCAATGATGCGGATCAGGGCGGCCAGTCCTTGTTTGCCAGCATGCGTATGGCTGCTTCCGACAGCATGGCACTCTTGACTGGCGTCGATATCAAGCGCGACGCGCAGCAAGCGACGCGGGTCGACACCGTCGATGGTGTGTCGCAGCTGGACGCGGTTGGCTCACTGTTCAAGTCCACCATCAAGCGCAGTGCCGTATTTGCCCAAAGCGAGTGGAGTGGCGCACGCTGGTCTGGCTCGCTGGGCTTGCGCTGGGAGCAATTGTCGATTGATAGCCGCAGCAATCTGGGCTTGGGTAGCAGCTATGCCAAGCCGGTGCTTAGCCCGCTTGCCCAGATAGTCTGGAAAATTCCCGGCATGGACAAGGACCAGCTGCGCC